>DATIGG010000398.1:0-5333 GCA_035454825.1 Thermodesulfobacteriota bacterium
GATCGGGGTCGAATTGGTCAAAGATCCCGTGACCAAGGAGAAAGCGATTCAGGAACGAAATAGAGTCATTCAGGCCTGTTTCGAAAAGGGCCTTCTCATCCTGGGATGCGGAGAGAATGTCATTCGTTTCATCCCGCCACTCATCATCACGAAGAAGGAAGCGGATACGGCCCTCACGATTCTGGAAGAGGTTCTTCAGGAGATAGAGAAATAAGGATTCGGTTTCTAATCTTATAAAAATTCAATCGTCTGTGTCTTACCTCTTGCCACGGAGGCAGCCATGAATCGAACAGGGATCGTTCAAGATGCCATCTATATGGAGCACGTCATGGACCCGGGCCACCCGGAAAGGCCTGAACGATTAAAGGTCATCTACGAGATGCTTGAAGAAGAGGAGAAGAAAGGTCTTCAACTGATGAAAGTCAAGCCCCGTCCTGCCACTCGAGAAGAGATTGAGACAACTCATTCCTCCACATACATCGATCGACTCGCATCAACAGCCGGCAAGCCTCACTTCCGTCTCGATCCGGATACCTCCACCTCTGCCAGATCTTACGAGGCTGCTCTTCTGGCTGCCGGAGGATTATGCGAATTGATCAAGGCTGTCTCGGAGGAAAAACTAAGAAATGGATTTGCCCTGGTGAGACCTCCTGGCCATCATGCAGAAAGAGAGAGGGCCATGGGTTTCTGCCTTCTGAACAACGTCGCCATCGGAGCCCATTACGCCCTCAGGAATTTTTCCCTGGAGAGGATCTTGATTGTGGATTGGGATGTTCATCATGGGAACGGAACACAGAACTCGTTTTATACCGATCCGAGGGTCCTCTATTTCTCCACCCATCGTTATGGCTTCTTTTATCCCGGCTCTGGAGGAGCCACGGAAGTGGGCAATGGCAAGGGAGAGGGATTTACGGTAAACGTGCCTCTTTCGAGTGGATCAGGGGATTTAGAATATGGAATTATCTTTGAGAGGATCCTTAAGCCGATTGCCCTGGAATATCGACCCCAGCTCATCCTCGTTTCTGCCGGGTTCGATATTCACTGCGATGATCCTTTAGGTGGAATGGAAATGACGGAAAAAGGATTTGCAAGATTGACCCAAATCCTGATGGAGATTGCGGAGGCCACGGCCCAGGAAAAATTGGTATTCACCCTGGAGGGTGGCTACGATATCGAAGGGCAGAAGCGATCGGTCCTTGCTGTATTAAGAGAACTGACTCAGCCCCACCCTCTGAATAAGAAAGACCTCATGGAAAAAGAAAAGGCGATTGACCAGCGGATTGAACAGCTCATCCTTCCAATCAAAGAGATCCAGAGACGTTACTGGAAGGGTGTTTAAACATCCCCTGAATTTCCGGGACTTACCGGGCTTGCCGGAATCTCAGGGATCACTGTACCGGATGTATTCACCATTTCCTTCAGTTCTTTGCCCACTTTGAAGAAGGGAAGTTTTTTGGGAGGAACTTCGACGATCTCTCCTGTCTTCGGGTTTCGGCCTTTGTAGCCACCATAATTTCTCACCACAAAACTTCCGAACCCCCGAATCTCGATCCGATCTCCCTTCTCCAAGCTTTCTTTCATTCCATCGAAAAGGGTATCGACAATAACTTTTGCCACCTTCTGCGTCACATTCGCTCTTTCAGAGACTTTCGTAATCAGCTCGGCTTTATTCATATATCCCTCCCTTTTCCCTCATCCTTGCTCTCTCCCTTGGCCCATCTGCCTGCGGGCAGGAAGAGAGATGGGTGAGGAGTTAAAGTAAGTGGTTTCGGATATATTGCACCGCATTTCTAAAAAAGGCAACCCCCATTTCTTCTTCAGCCAATTCCTCTCGGGTCCAGCGAGGATGATTGGTTCAATGATGGTAAGCCTCTGGATCAGAATGCCACTTTTATTTTATTGCCCGGACCCCGTCTACCAATTGTTGAAAGACTTTTTCAAACCCGACCCGGTTTTTACTGGTTGAGCCGGCGAGAACGATTTCTTTTCGCGAGCTTTTCGGAATTCTCACCCAGACCCTTTGATGGGAAAAGAAGAAAGAGACAATAAGGCCCAAAATGAGCAATGCGCACCCGAGCCAGACAACCCAGACTCCGGGATCTTTCGCGACCTGCAGCCCTGTGTATTCCTTTTCAAACACCTCTTCAATGGAGAGGACAAAATCATCGCCTCTCTGCTGGTCGAATTGCGGAAGATTCTTTATGAGCCAAAAGGACTTGGGTTGTTGATTCGGTTTGAAGAGAACCACTTGGCACCCTTCTCCGAAATTATCAACCTGGTGTTCATATCTCAAAATCCGGATAGAAAAAGGTGAGTTTGGAACTGGAACAGTTTCTCCTTCAGAAACCTTCAAAAGTGATTTCTCCTTTTGACCCTTCCACTGGACCCCCAATGTCAAATCATGAATGGCTCCATAGCTCGACTGATAGAAGGTTAATCCTTTATAGTGAAGGGGATGATTGACCTGGACCGTACTCTTTAAAATCTCTTTGCTATTCTCAAGAACGGTGAGGATACTGGTATATTCCCTAACATACCGCTGATTACCCGGAAGGTCATAAAAGGCGACCTTAAAATCATCACAACGCACAGAAAAAGGAATAGGTTTCTCGGTCACCTTATCTTTAACTCTTATACCTACATGATCTATGGTTTCTCCCTCCAAGATGTTGACAAACCCCTTGAATCCAAAAAGAGATCCTATCAATCCCCCGATCAGGATGATGATCAAGCTCAGATGGGCAATATAAACTCCTAATCGGGAGAACTTCCCCTTCTCAGAGTAGAGGGTGATCGCTGACTCTGTTTCAATCCGCTCCGGATGCTGAAATCCCTTTTTCAACTGGGATCGAATTCCATCCTCCAAGTCTGTTTTGGTTGACTTCAGGGAAACCCTCTCCACATAAGGAAGGATCTTGACCATCGATTCCTCCAAAGGAGCCGCACCGGGCTTCCGGAAAAACTGGTTCCAGACCCCTGGAAACCGGTGAAGGGAACAGGCAACCAAATTGACCACCAGGAGAAGGAGGATCATGCTGAACCACCAGGAGTGATACATATCGAAGAGACCAAAAAAGTCCAACACCTCATAGAGGCTAACCCCGTATCTCTGGATATATTCCTCGCTGGGGGCATTCTGTGTAATCACCGTGCCAATAATCGAGAGGATTGCTAAGAGGATGAAGAGGAAGATCGTTAGTTTGAGGGAACGGAAAAGGTCGAAGAGAATGACATCGTATCCTTTATCTTTCTCATGAGCTGCCACTTTTGCCTCTTTCATTAGGTTTTATACAAAGGTTTCTCTAACCATCCCGGAAAGGCAGGGAAGTATTTGAAATATTTAACATAACCTTTCATTTTCTGTCAAGCAAAAAGGGGTAGGTCCCCTTAGGGATCTACCCCTATCCATCTCTCCCGAAGAAAAATTCAGACTACTTCTTGTCCTTCACATGGCACTGAGTGCAACCCGTTGGACCGGCAGGTTTGTTTGCCTTCTTTGCCTCATCATGGCACCCCTTGCAGTCTTTATGGAAGGCATCCTTTGCGGCAAGAGCTTTCCCCTCTGCCTTGGCTTTATGACACTCGGCGCATAGCTTGCCGCTGGTCTCGCCCTTCTTCCATGTGTGATGGCACTTCATGCAATCAATCTTCAGAGTCTCGGCATGCTTCTTATGGTTGAACTTGACCTTGCCATAAGAGGCAGCAAAGGTGATCTCATCTTTTGCAGCAAGAACACCGCTGACCATCAGAATGGAGAAAAGGAAACATAGAAGGATACCCCCACCCAATAATCCTTTTTTCATTACCGTATCACCTCCTCTCTCAGGTTTTAATGTATTTGACTTTTAAATTTAACAAAAATTCATGGTTTGTCAAGAGAAACTCAAGAAAAATTCATAACCCCTCAGTCTCGGGTTCGATTGGACCGGGGTAGTCTCCCCTTCGAAACCTTGAAAAGCGGATCCTCAGAGACAGGTCAAATCGAGCGGTATTGCCGAAGGGACCGTTGGCCAACCCTCACAGGATCTCAATCTCTTCTAAGACTCGTTTATTTCTTTTAAGCGGGGTCTGATTCTGTTCCGCCCGTTCCACAATCTCCTTTCCCAGCAAGGCAGCCCCAAGGGCTCCAGTGATCAAGGGCTCCTCAGGCACCAGGATCTCATGGCCCAAATGTTCAGAAATGGCTTTCAGCAGTCCTGTGTTCTTAGCCCCTCCACCCGTCACAATGACGGCCTCTTCCACCCTCAGTCGATTGACCATTCTGCATATCCTGTCTGCCAGGGACTGATGGACCCCTGCAAGCAGGTCAGGAACAGGCACACCTTGCGCTAAACTGGCTGCAACCTCCTGCTGAGCCCATATGGTGCAAATGTTACTTATCTTTGCAGGACTTCTGCTTTTCAGGGACAACTCGCCGACCTGCTCCAATGGCACACCCAGGGTATCGGCAATCACTTCGATGAATCGGCCACTCCCGGCCGCACACTTTTCATTCATCACGAAATCGACTACCCTGCCCATTTTGTCGATCTTCATTCCCTTCACATCCTGGCCACCGACGTCAATCAGTGTTCTGGCTTCAGGAAAAAGGCTTGCGATCCCTTTGCCATGGCAGGTGATTTCTGTAACCTGCTTATCAGTAAAGGGGACGTTAATTCTTCCGTAACCCGTAGAGACGATGTAAGTAATCGCTTGGAAGGAAAGAGTGGCCCTTTTCAGCGCTTCTTCCATGACCTTATTGGCAAGCCGGCGCTGCTCCGGGCCTGTTGGTCCAATGATCGAGGCGATGATCCCGCCGTTAAGGATCACAGCCTTGGTCATCGTGGAACCGACATCAATGCCTGCAAAATAGGCCATCAGATTTCTTCACATCTTCTCTCCCACCAGGGGGAGTGGAGGTTTTTGGGGGGCAATTAGTCATTCAGAATTTTTTGGGCCCTGGTTTTACGCTGCTTTGTTGATTCGATTGGATTCCAGAGTCTCGATGAAGGCATCGATCTTATTTCTTGTGTCCACTTCTGAATAGGAGGTGATATCGATGATGTCACTTTCCAGAATGAGGGAAGGAAGTTCTCTGTAGATTTTTTCTTTCTTTCCGTCTTTTTCCAACGCAAAAACAGGGATGGGTTTATATATTTTTGCCAGTTGATGCAGTTGCCAGATGAGCCCCACGTGCCAGGTTCGGCACGAGAAAGCCTCGTGCATGACAATCCCATCGATCTTGTATTCTTCGATCCAGTTGATTAAACGTTCAACATCGGGCTCTGAACCGGGCCGCTTCCTGGCCTTATCATACCAGAAGGTCCAGTATCCGAGCCACCTCCATGCCAGGT
>DATIGG010000399.1:0-13171 GCA_035454825.1 Thermodesulfobacteriota bacterium
ATCCATCCCCTTTAAGATACCTTTTTCCATGATGACCGACGGAGGATAGCCCTCCTGCAGGCATCTCTCCGTGAGGGCCGTCGCTTTATTAATATTTCCTTTTACAATGGCACATTCCAACTGGCGAATCGCGTTCATTCGAACCCGGCTTCAAACTCCAACGTGGTGACATCACCATATCACACCGTCCTAAAAAGTAAAGGGGGAAAAAATTTCCCCCTTTACTTTCTTGGTTGAAGTTGATTGACCTTAGAGGTATTTCCCCGCAGGGGGTTTGTAACTCCAGAGGACGAAGCAGATGGCGGAAGAGATGAACGCGGAGATGATCCAGAACCAGAAAGCGGCCCCCCATCCCCAGGCATCGGTGAGCACACCGCTGAAAACCCCGGCCATTCCGGCTCCGATGTAGCCGAAGAAGTCGATGAAACCGGCTGCCGAGCCTGCGGCCTTCCTTGTTCCGAAGTCCATAGGGACGGCGCCAATGAGGATGACCTGGGTACCCAGGACACAGAACCCAATCATTCCTAAAATGATAAAGTTTAAAAACCACGCTCCTGGTGCCACTCCGTAATAGAAGAAGATGGCCAGAAACCCCAAGGCTCCCATGAGCAAGGCGGCAATTGGCGCTCGACGGGATTGGAAAAAGCGATCGCTAGCCCACCCTGAAAAGATCGCCCCGGCAATACCGAAAAGAGGGATTGCAACCACTCTATAGGCCGTCTTGTCAATGGCCGCCTTCTGGACCTCAAAGAGATAGGTGGGTGCCCAGAGGAGGAACCCGTACCGGATGATGTCGACGAAGAAGAAAGACCATGAAATAGCCCAGACCCTCTTGTTTCCAAGGGTCTGTTTGAGGGTGAAGCGGAAACCAGCATGCTCCTCTTTCTCTTTTCTCGGCTTGATTTTGGCCTTGATCTGCTCCACCGTCATTCCCGCGAACTCACCATGCTGCTCGTAGAGCTCGATCGCGGGAAGATTGACCTCCTCCGGCCTGTTTTTGAGGAAGAGGAGGGGGAGGAAACCGATCGCCGCAAAGATGAGTGCGGGGACCCAGAAGCCTGACCTCCAGCCGTATCTGGCAATCAGGTATCCTGCCAAAAGCCAGGACAATGTATTTCCAACCTGATAACACGCTCCATAATAGCCCATCCGTTTTCCCCGGGCTTTCGGAGGAAACCACTGGGAAAGGGTCTTGATGCAGTTGGACCAGCCTCCTGCCTGAAAGAACCCGTTTAAGGTCCAGATGACACCCATCAAGAAGAGTCCAAGCCCTGCGACAGGCCCCATCAGAAGATTCATCAGGGCGGACAGGAGGATGACTCCAAAGAGATAGTGCTTTGATGAATATCGTTCTACCAGTTGGCCGTGAATGAACTGCCCTGCAGCATAGGCCCAGAAAAGGGCCGTTCCGATTGCTCCCAGTTGCGTTTTTGACCAGCCAAACTCCTTCATGATCCCTGGAATGGCGATGGAGAAATTGACCCTGCAGAGATAGAAAGCTCCGTAGGTGATCCATAGGACAATGAAGACCACGTTGCGCCAGTGGTTAAAGCCTTTCTCCCACTCCAACCATTGGGCCTTTTCTTCAGGTTTTAATGTTGCCATATCTATTGCCATAGTCTACCCCTCCTTCACTTTTAGATTTTCGTCAAACCCCTATTACCCTAATTTACCACTCCTGAAGGCTTCGATATATTTGACGCAAAAGGTGTCCTTGTTCAGAAAGGCCTCTGTGCTTCTGACCAAGGCCATCAGGTTCTTATCGAGAGGATTCAGAATCGCTGCATCCAACCCTGCACCCAAGGATAGAACAAGAAAAGACTGGTTGATCCAGCTCCTCTTTGGAAGCCCGAAGGAGATATTACTGAGGCCTGAGATCGTCTTTGCTTCCGGGAAAACTCTTTTGATCTCTTTCAACGTATCGATGAAGAGAAGGCCATTTTTGGTATTGGATGAAAGTGGGAGCACCAGGGGATCAAAATAGAGACGGTTCTGGGCGATCCCTTCCTTGGCAACTCCTTCGATGATCCGCTCCGCGATCTTGATCCGTCCCTCCACGTTTGGCGGAATTCCCTTCCGGTCGGAAGGCAGAGCAATGATGTCGCAACCATACGCATTTGCGAGAGGGAGAATGTCTCCCCATCGCTCCGAATCTCCATTAATCGAATTGACGATGGCCTTTCCCTGGTGCAGCTTTAACGCCTTCTCCAGAACGAGAACGTGGGCGGTGTCAATACAGAGGGATAGGCCTGTGGCTTTTTGGACAAGAGGAACCAACCACTCCAGATCACTGGCCTCCTCCTCGGGGTAAACCCGAAGCCCGGAATTGACCTCCAGGTAATCGGCTCCACCGAGCTTTTGATTCTTGGCCAGATTCTCAATAAAGGGTTCATTTCTTTGGAGAATGGCCTCCTTTACGTCTTTGATGGAAGTATTGATCTTTTCACCAACGATCAGCATGAATCGTCCTTTCCGTTTGCCCCAAACCATCAATTCATTTTAGATAGTGTAGGCCCTTTATGGGCGCAAAAAATCACGGGCACAAGGCCCGACACTACGTTCGTATGTCTTAATACTTTCCATACTCATGATAGGCCTCGAAGAGGGCCACGACATTTTCAATCGGGGTATCGATCTGAATATTGTGAGCCGTGCAGATGATGTATCCGCCCCCCTTCTTGGCTGAATCCAAAGCGTATTTGGCCATCGCTTTTACGTCTTCGGGCTTTCCAAGAGGAAGGATGTGCTGAATATCCATTCCTCCTTGGAACGTAATGTCCCTGCCAAATTCTTGTTTCAATTTTTTGATGTCCATATTGGTCGCCTTGGGTTGAAGGGATTGGAGGATGTCGAGGCCGCACTCGATGAAGTCCGGAATGAACTGTTTGACATCACCACAGGTATGGTACATGACAGGAATCTTGTACTGATGAGCAATATCGATATAGGTTTTAAACGCCTTTTTGAAGTACTTTCGCCACATATCCAGACTGAGCAGCGGGCCCGTTTGGGCGCCAATGTCATCGCCCATCATGAAGATGTCAATTTCGCCCTCAACTGCTTTGAACACGCGGTGGTTGTATTCGACGAAGTAACTGATAATTTTGTCCCGGATAAACTCGACAATTTTTGGATTCATAACCATATCGACAAAGATCTGCTGGATTCCTCTCAGATACATCATCGGCTTGAGTTGGGAAGTCCGGTCCAGGCGGTCTCCAACATTAATGACACAGTATTTGGGATGATAGACCATGCAATCCGCCTTGACTTTTGAGTAGTCCCACCAGTCAGGGCTTGCCCAGTGATCATATTTCTCGATCTCTGCGAAGGTCTTCTTATCCAGAGGTGATTCGGCAACCTCGGAGTAACTCCCTTGATGAGAAGTCCCTTTACCATAAACAACCGTCTTCCTCTTCACGCCCCAGAGATCTTCAACCGTTCCATCGGGATGCTTTTTGAACGATTGGCCCACATAGCTTGGACCATAGTTATTTCTGAAATCGACCCCCAGAAAGTCGAGAAGCTCGTCGTAGTTGTCACATCCGAAATACTCTTGTGTTTTATTCTTGATCTCCGGAACCATCCAGTTGTCAATGGGGACTCGGTCAGGTTCCTGATGCTTTACGGCCATCATGGCCCTTTCCCGGCAGGTCATCCGCTCATTCTTGGCGCGAAGCTCGTTGATTTTGGCCCTGCGCCCTTGATAAACTTTGTCGTCTTTCATAGGTCCCTCCCTTCTTTTTCTGTCTGCTGCCTCTCATTTTCCCAGCCAGCCCATCACCTTCCTGACACCGGAAGGTGGATCAGGCGCATATCCGTCCGCCCCGATCATATCCGCATAGTTCTGATCGATGGGAGCGCCTCCAATGATGATCTTCACTTTGTTGCGCAGGTTTTTCTCCTTGAGCAACTGGATCACATCGTTCATGGCGAGACGGGTCGGGGTGTAAAGGCAGGAGAGGGCAAGGATATCGGGTTTCTCCTTCTCCACTGTTTCGACAAACTTTTGGGCGGAAACATCGATGCCAAGATCTGTGACCTGGAATCCTGAACCTGTAAACATCATGGAGACAATATTTTTTCCGATGTCGTGAACATCTCCTTCCACGGTGCCAATAACCAATTTTCCTACGGGGGGAACATCACTCTTTTCCATGGACGGTCTTAACAGGGCGAGAGCATCTGTCATAGCCATGCCGGCCATGAGAAGTTCAGGAACGAATATCTCCTGACATTCAAAGAGTTTGCCAATGGTTTCCAGGCCTTTGATCAGGCCTTTGTTCAGGATATCATTGGGTGGGATCTTTTGATCAAGGGCTTTTTGCGTTAAGGCCTTCACACCCTCGATATCTCTCTTTACGACAGCCTCTTCTATATCCTTCAGAATATCCATGTTGCCTCCTTTGACCGCACGCCTGCTTTATCAACCATCTGGGTCTCAATGCCTAAGGCCCCGGGGGGATGGTTGAATTCATGAAATCGACCCATCTCTGAATCCTCTTCAGTTCCTCCTCGCTGATGTTGGCATGGGGTTTCCCCGCCATCATCTTGAGGACTTTGTCCCATTCCTCCTTGGATCTTCTTTTCGCAAAGATACGCTGGAGGCTGTGGCACCCTGAGCACTTCTCCATGAAAGTGGTCATCTCCTTTTCATGTTGTTTCATGAATTGTTTTTCCTCTTTCGTCTGGGCATGGGAAGAAGGGGCAACCAGGAAGAAGAGGGATCCCAAAACGAATAACCCCGCCATCAAAAAAACAAGTCTTTTCATCCGCGTTCACCTCCTTAAGAGAATTTTGTGGTTTATATCCCTTGGTGTATTAAGGAAAAAATTGGAATTTTTGTCTATGGCAATCTTGCGAAGATTAGGGCTGTTTTGCGAAAAACTGATGGGAGAGATAGAAAAGAGATGGAAAAGAAAATATACTGGATTCCCGTTTGCACGGGAATGACACTATAAATTCAGGGATTATTTTGCCATGATCTTTAGGGGTTTATTCCTGACCGCATTCGGAGGGGTCGCCTTTTAATTTCGATAAGGCATGGGGCAGGGCAGGGAGGATGACGCTCAGGTTTTCCTGCACCCCCTTTGGACTTCCTGGCAGGTTGACGATCAGACAAGAGCCTCGAATTCCCACGATGGCCCTGGAGATCATAGCATGGGGGGTTTTCTTCAGGCTTTCAGCCCTCATGGCTTCGGCAAAACCAGGGACCTCTTTCTCGATGACGTCGAGAGTTGCATCAGGAGTGACGTCCCTTGGGCTCAAACCTGTCCCACCGGTCGTGAGAACCAGATCTGCCTTCATTTGGTCGGCACTCTTCTTTAGGGCCTCAACAATCTCTTTTTTTTCGTCAGGAATAATCTCGTAATGAATTACTTCAGCAGGAAGGTCCTTTATCATCTCACGGATAAGGGGCCCGCTCGAATCCTCCCGTTCGCCTTTTGAACCGCGATCACTTATCGTTAAAATAACAACCTTAAACATAACTACTCCACAAATCCCCCCATCCCCTTTTACTAAAAGACCGTATCACAATTCGCCGTTCGTCCTTCGACAGGCTCAGGACGAACGTCTAAGTAATTGATTTCTAACGTGTCGCGATCCGTTCGTGGTGAGCCTGTCGAACCATGAACGGACTTGCGACACAGTCTGTAAAGGGAGGAAAGAGGGATTATCCGATGATAATCTCATCTCCGACTTCTATTTCTCCTTCGCGGGTGACTTCCGCAAAGATTCCTTCTTTTGGCATGATGCAATCTCCTGCCTGGTAGTAAATCGCACATCGATCATGACACACTTTCCCAATTTGGGTAACGCGAAGGGTGACAGAGTTGCCGATATGAATTTCTGTTCCAATGGGGAGGTGAACGAGATCGACGCCTTCCGTGGTGATATTTTCCGCAAAATCGCCATATCCCACATCCAGCCCCATATTCTTCATCTTCAGGATCGACTCGTTGGCCAGAAGGCTTACCTGGCGGTGCCAGGGGCCTGCGTGAGCGTCTCCTTTCAGACCGAAATCTTTTAAGACGGCGCAGGATTCGATATTTTTCTTCTTCGTTCCCTTATCTTCGCTGATGTTAACCGCCAGTACCTTTCCTTTCTGCATTGCTTCCATTTCAACAACCCCCTCAATTTACGGTAGAGGGTTCAGCAGGGTCGAGGGTTCGAGAGATCAAGTTTGAACTGACAATGTGATCTTTGGTATCCTGCGCAAACCCTCGGATCCTTGAACCCTTGAATCCCGGACCCCTTTTATTTATCGCTTTGCGACATAGGTTCCGCTCTTTCCACCTGTTTTCTTTGCCAGATGGATATCCGAAATGACCATTCCCCGATCAATGGCCTTGCACATATCATAAATGGTGAGGCCAGCCGTTGCCACGGCGACCAGTCCTTCCATTTCGACGCCTGTTTGAGCCTTAATTTTGACTATGGCCTCAATATCAATCCGGCTCTCCTTCTCCGAGGGATAAAAGTTGATTTCCACATGGGAGAGATTAAGGGGATGGCACATCGGGATAATCTCTGCGGTCCTTTTGGCAGCCATGATGCCGGCTACCCTCGCCACGGCAAAGACATCTCCTTTCGAGATCCTTCCAGATAGGATACTTCTAAAGGTGACTGGCTTCATAAAAATGGAACCACGAACGACAGCCTCCCGCACCGTCTCACCTTTTTTACTCACATCCACCATCTTCGCCTTTCCCATCTTGTCAAAGTGAGTAAGTTTAGCCATCGATTCCTCCATTTGATAAAAAATCGCAAAGCGCATGGAGCATAGCGCAAAGCGAAATATTTTATCGTTTGTCCATCGTTCTGTATTCTTTTTTAAATGGAAAATTAACCGTATCTCTCTCCCCATTTCCCTTTTTCAGTCTAATGCCCCATGCCCGGAGGGCACCCTCGAACCATGAAAACTACGGTCACCCTCTCCGGTTGGCGGGAGAGGGTGTGGGTGAGGATGGGACGTTCTGGTTCCCCCTCACCTCAATCCTCTCCCCCGGAGGGGAGAGGAGGTACCTTTCGGGTTATTTTCTAAATAACGTCTGAGGTCTATAGTCTTACTGTCCAAATCACAATCTATTATCCTCCAATGGCGGACATGTTCCTCTGGCATTTCTTGAATTGGTGCGAATCAATATGATGTCTCTCCGGTTTTGCCCTGAGGGCGACAAGGAGTCTTTCCTTTAAATCGCAATCGCTGCCGCCCTTTCTCAAAAGATCCTTCACATCAATCTCCTCATCTGAAAAGAGGCAGGTTCTGATCTTGCCGTCGGGAGTCAAACGAAGCCGGTTGCAATCGTTGCAGAAATGGCTGCTGACCGCACCGATCAGTCCGATTTCTCCAAGGGCTCCATTGAAATTGAATCTTTTAGCCGGGCCATCCCAATGATCAGAGGGAACGGGAATCAGTGGCCCGATGCTTTCGAGACGCTCTTTGATCTGGGGAATGGTCAGAAGATCGGTCTCCTTCCAGGGTTCTCCATTACCGGAAGGCATGTATTCGATATACCGGACCGTCAAAGGAAGATGGAGTGTGAGACGGGCGAAAGCTTCGATTTCATCATCATTAAGTCCTTTGATGGCAACCATGTTGATTTTGATAGGGAAGAGGCCCACTCTGATTGCTTCTTCTATCCCGGCCCAAACCCGTTCAAACTCATCTTTTCGAGTGATCTGATGGAATCTTTCCTTCCTGAGGGAATCGAGGCTGATATTAATCCTGTTGAGCCCAGCCTGTTTGAGATCATGGGCAAGTTCTTTCAGGAGGATTCCATTCGTGGTTAAGCTTAAATCCTTGATCTCCTCAATGTGGGAGAGCCGGGAGATGAAATCGACGATCCCTTTTCTGATCAAGGGTTCGCCTCCTGTTAATCTCACTTTAGAAATCCCTTCGGACGCAAAGACACGGACGATCCTCAGGATCTCTTCATAGGTAAGGACTTCCTGATGAGGGATCAGAGGAATTCCTTCTTCCGGCATACAATAACGACACCGCAGGTTACAACGATCCGTCACCGAAATTCGCAGGTAATTGATTTTTCGTTTGTAAGGATCAAAAAGCATGATTTCTTTCACCGCAAAGGCGCAGAGAACGTAAAGTCAGAGACATTTTTCGCTTTCCGCTGAGACGGCGGAAAGCAAAAAGTATTCTCCTATTCGGGTAATGCATTCACGATTCGAATAATACCGTCGCGCATCACCGGTACGTTAAAGTTCAGTAAAAGTCCCAGGCGAAGATCAGAGAGCTTAAGATAAGTCAAAAGCTGTGCTTTATGAATCGGTTCGATATTTTCACAGGATTTCAATTCTATTATGATTTCTTTCTCTACAACAAGGTCCAACCTGTATCCGCACTGAAGGTTCTTACCCTTGTACGTCACAATGAGCGGTTTTTGCCTTTCAAAGGATAGTCCACGGAGTGCAAGTTCATGACTTAAACATTCTTCATAGATGGATTCGAGCAATCCCGGCCCTATGGTTTTATGCACTTCTATGGCCGCTCCGATAATCCTGTTGCTCAATTCATTGATATTCATCCAAGCCCCTTCTTTCAGGAGTGGTGAGATTGTTTTCCTTGCCGGCCTCTCACCGGCAAGGAAAAACAAGTTTCCTCTTTGCGTCCTTGGCGTCTCAGCGGTGAATCATCCCTTTAACTCGTTGCCCGTTTGAGAGACATCATAGCCACCCATTGCGAGAACCATCTCCTTGAATTCCTGAGAGCGGATGGTTTCGATGACTTTCTCTATTTTCTCATCATCAAAGTAAATGGAGGGTATGACGAGATCGTAACGCTCCCTGGCAACCGGGACAAAATCCAGATTCATCGCTTTGGCTGCAGGCAGGATTCCCAATCCGGCGTCAACGATTCCGCCGGCCACTGCAGAAGCGATTGCCACGTGTGTGTACTCCTCTTTTTCATATCCTTGAATATGGCCCGGCTTCAAGGAAAGTGTCTTCAATGTGTGATCAAGCAGGATCCTTGTCCCCGAACCCTTCTGGCGGTTGATAAAGGTTATCTCGTGCCGGGTAAGATCCTTGAGTCCTTCGATCCCTTTTGGATTTCCCTTCTGAACGATCAAGCCCTGTTCTCTATAGACGAGATGAATGACCTTGATGTCAATTCCCTCCAAATATTGACGAAGGTACGGGAAATTATATTCCCCGGTTTCAGGATCAAGAAGGTGAAGCCCTGCCAGATGACAGGCTCGATTCTTAATCGCCAGGATTCCTCCGAGACTACCGACTGGATGGGAAGAAAAATAAACAGGAGGATAGCCTCTCCCCAGTAAGTTGGCAAGGATGTCGAGGGTAAGGTCGTGACTTCCCACCATGACCACAGTATTCAGGATCTCCTCAAGAGGCTTCAGGATCTCGGCCTCGGTTTCTTCATTCTCATTCAGACCCTCTGAAAAAGCCGGGATCCGGATGATCCCATCTGCCTTGGTTAGAGAGGTAATAACCCCGGAACCCCTGGGCAGAGACGATGCAAAGAACCGGTCCCCGATTTTTCCAACCTTCACCCTCAGAAATTCTTCAGTCCCCAACTTGGAAGGGATCTTTCGAGTCGGAAAGGCCTTGATTCTTGGTCTTTCCGGTTTTGTCAGGCCGAGGGCCTGGTAAAGGACAGGTCTAACCAGTTCCTCGTAAGCAATGATAGCGGAAACAGGGTAACCCGGAATTCCAATGACAGGCCGATTCTTGATCCTGGCCAGAAGCGCGGGTTTCCCGGGCATCATGGAAACCCCGTGGACGAGGACTTCACCGGATTCTTCAAGGATGGAGCGGGTGTAATCTTCTGAACCGGCTGAGGACCCCGCGATGACCAGAATCAGGTCCGTCTCCTCTGATATGGAAAAAAGGGCTTCCCTGATCTTGCCCCGGTCATCTTTTAAGATGGAGTGCCGCATGGGAACTCCGCCATCTTCAATGATCAATCCGCTCAGGACATAGGAATTGGATTCGATGATCTTAGAATCGAAGCCCGATTCTGGCGAAAGACTCTGATCGGGCTCGAGTAATTCCGAACCGGTGGGAAGGATGCTGACCCGGGGTTTTCTTCTGACAGGGATCTCCCGGTGACCGCTTGCCAGCAGTGCTCCGAGATCATAGGGTGTAATCTTATGATTTGAAGGCAACACCATCTCCGTGGCGATCATATCTTCACCCATTGCACGGATATGTTGCCAGGGATAAGCCCCTTCTCTGATCTCTACCCTCTCAGAATCAAGAAGATGAACCTCCTCGATCATGATCACCGCATCCATTCCCTGAGGGACGGGATTCCCGGTATTGACGAAGAAGGCTTCTTTTCCGATCAGGAGGGTTCTTGGAGAATCTTCATTGACTCCATAGGTGGTTTCGGCTCTCACCGCAATTCCATCCATGGCAGCACAGTGGAAAGGAGGAGAGGAGATCTTTGCAAAGATCGGTTCAGCCGTCACCCGTCCCGAAGCGTGAATGACAGGAATTATTTCTGTACCGAGCTCAATGAGAGCGGCCAGATTGGAAGAGACAGCCTTAGCCTCTTCAAGAGACTTTTTTTTCAAGTAAATGTTACGTTTCATAATGCTTCAAAGCAGAATGACCTCTGCTTCTTCTCCTTCTCCGAGTCCTTCTTCATTGATACCAATCTTTAGCAATCCGTCGGCATGGGTGAGATGAGCAATGGCACCAGACTTTCCAAAAAGGGGATGAGCCCAAAGGGTTCCCTCTCGTTCCTCAAGCTTCACCCTCACGTAATCCTCTCTTCCCGCAATTGAAGGAATATTGCGAGCCGCCTTTGCTTTTAACCTATTTCGGTACGGAGCTTCCTCTCTGGAATGGCCGGATAGGGTTCTTAAGATGGTCCTTCCAAAAAGATGGAAAATGACCATCGCCGAGACAGGGTGTCCTGGGAGGCCCAGAAAAGGTTTCCCATCAACATCCGCAATAAGGGTTGGTTTTCCGGGTCTGACAGAGACCCCGTGGGCGATGAGTTCTGTCCCGGCGAAAGATTGAAGGACATCGAGAGTGAGGTCCAATGCTCCAACAGAACTCCCTCCGGTGACGATGACCATATCCGATTCCCTGAAACCCCTGTCAAGTTTCTCCTTGAGCGCATCGAACCGGTCCTTTGCAATTCCGAGAAAGATGGGCATTCCTCCAATTTCACTCACCATGGAGGTGATCGAGTGGCGGTTGATATCCCGGATTTCTCCAGGGTTGGGGGTTCTCTCGATCGGGATGATTTCATCTCCTGACGAAATGATCCCGACCCGTGGCTTTCGAAAAACCATGACCTCGGTCTTTCCAACACCAGCCAGGAGACCGATGTCTTGGGGTCTTATTTTGTGTCCTGTGTGAAGCAACAGATCTCCGGCGTTGATGTCCTCGCCCTTCTGAACCACATTTTCCAAAGGCGAAAGAGTCTTGAAGATGTGGAGGGTATTGGAGTCTACCCACTCCGTATATTCCACCATTTCAACGGCATCTGCGCCCCCGGGAACCATTCCTCCGGTTGCCACTTTTATCGCTTCTCCGTCTTTGATCTCGATCTCAGAGACCTGACCCATAGAAATTTCTCCAATCACGCGAACAAGGCCGGGGTTCTTTTCGGAAGTCCCGTAGGTATCTTTGGCTTTCAGAGCAAAACCATCTACCGTGGAACGAGGGAATTCAGGCAGGTTAACGGCCGAGATCATATCCTCAGCAAGGACCCTCTGAAGAGACCCTTCAAGGGAGACCTTCTCGGAAGAAAGAGGTTTGAATCGCCCCAGTTTCTTATAAAGCTCATCAGGTGTTTGGACCTTGAAAAAGCCTTTCATCATTTGTTCTGATTCCCCAATTCACTCCGTGTTAGAGCCAAAAACAAAAAAACCGATACCCGTGTTTAGGATATCGGCATTTCATTTCGATCATCCATCTCCTTTCCAAACACGGGAGGTAAGACCGTTTCCAGCCTTGCCCTGACGGCCCGTTCCCATGCCCCCATAGGAGTTTAGGAAAAGGGCTCGGAGATCCTTCTTTCTAAAACTAATTGATTTCTAAAGCAAAGTCAATAGCATGGCGACTGAGAATTTAGGGATCAATTTATCTTGACATCCCTCAATTTTTGCGTTTATTATGGAGGCGATATTGAGGATAATTGAAAGTTCGTGAAGAGGGGGTGGTCACGGAAAACAAGATAAGAAGATAGGGTGATTGGGAGATAGGGAGAAGAAACAGGAAAATATGACAAGGAGGAGCTAAGATGAAAAAATTAAGTATGTTTGTAGTTCTTTTGTTGATCCTTACGACTTTTAATTTGGGTTTTGCTTTTGACAAGGTGAAGTTTGCGGTGATCTCTGATCCTCACATCTCGATTCCGCAACAGAAGGGTGTGGTAGACGGGTATAAACTCGGTCTGAAAACTCAGATGCTGACGGAAAATACCGTTACCGAACTCAACAAAATTCCGGATTTGAAATTTGTCCTTGTGTCCGGTGATCTGACCCAGGATGCAGAACCCTGGAATATTGATGAACTGAGGAGGATCCTGGATGGCCTGAAGGTCCCTTATTTTGTGACTCTGGGAAATCATGATCTGAGCCGTGTTCCTCACGAGAAGAAGGATCAGCCGATTACCCTTTCTAAGTTCACGGTGGCTGGCGCGTTTATCGGCAAATCCGGAGGTATGGTCCCTGGAATGACCTACTATTCTCACGAAGTGGCAAAGGATCTTGTATTGGTGACACTCGATTCCTCTCGGGCTCAGGTCTTTGTGCCGGAAGCGGGTCTGAATGATTTTGGCGGAAAGATCGATGCAGGGCAGATGAGATGGCTGGAGAATACGCTGAAAGCAAATCAGAAGAAGACGATCATTGTGCTCACCCATCATAACGCGGTCCCCTGGTGTGAAGGGGACATAAAGAACCATAATTCCTGGGGATGGTTCAGGCTCGACAATGGGGATGAGGTCAGGGCTCTCCTCAAGAAATATAGAGTGAAGGCTATTTTTTCAGGACACCGACATATCTCAACCCGTTATCAGGAAACCGATGGCATCCTTAACATTGTCCATCCTGCGCTTTCCACCTATCCTATGAGATATACGGTTTATGAAATGACTCCCAAAGGATTAAAATACGAAGTCAAAGATGTTCCTGCTTCCGCAGAGATTTGGGAATTGGCGAGGAAGAATTTC
>DATIGG010000400.1:0-13082 GCA_035454825.1 Thermodesulfobacteriota bacterium
CTACCGCTTTATTGTTCTTTCGGATTTCGAAGTGAAGATGAGGACCGGAAGCCCTTCCTGTCTGTCCGACTTTTCCGATGATCTGTCCTTTCCCCACCCAGACTCCCTCCTCCACCAAGTTTGTCTGATTGTGGGCATAGACAGAAACAAATCCCCCCGAGTGGCGCAGGATGATTAAATTTCCATAGCCCCGGATGGTATTCCCGGAATAGATGACCCGCCCCGCGTTCGAAGCCTTAATCGGCGTTCCAGAGAGCGAAGAAATATCAATTCCTTGATGCATTTTTCTCTCTTCATCTTCGAAAAGAGCGATACAGCGACCCTCCACCGGCCATATAAAGTCCAATTCTTCATGAGTCGTTTTTCCTCTCTCCTTGTCAACCGGTTCCTTAACCACATCATCGACATAAATCTCGACCTTTAACACCTCCTCCGCTCCAGGAATAAATATTTTCTGGCCTGTCTGAATTTTACTCACGACCGTGATTCCGTTCAGGCGAGCCACCTCCTGAATATCGACTCCATAGGTTTTACAGATTCGATAGAGGGTCTGGTGTCTTTCGACGGTATGGTAGACCCCCTTTCTTTCAATCCGGTTCTCTTGCAATCGGGGGGACCTTTCGGTAGGAACTCTGTGCCGCGCGCAGGCGTTAACCAGAATAATGATGAAAAGGATAAACAAAAATAGACTATACCCTGATCCCATTGCAGCCGGGACTGAGAAGGTGTGAAAAAATCTAATTTTCCGCATCGACGTCATTCCGGCCCATCATTCGCTTTCCCAACCATGCTTTCCGATCAGTTTCACAAACCGGCAGCCGCCAAAATCCTCTTTCCTTATACCGTCTTCTGTTTTGATCACTCGAACGAGGTCCTGGACATAGGCATCTCCCACGGGAATGACCATCCTCCCACCCACCTTCAATTGATCGATCAGGGGCTGAGGAATATCAGGGGACCCCGCCGTGACCATGATTCCATCGAAGGGACTCTCATCTGACCATCCAACCGTTCCATCTGAGAATTGAATCTCAACATTGAAATATCCTAATTCGAGGAGCAACTTTCTGGCCCTGATTGCCAAGGCGCGAATCCTCTCAATGGAAAAGACCTTCGAAGAGCACTCGGCGAGAACCGCTGTCTGATATCCAGAGCCTGTTCCAATCTCCAATACCTTCTCCTTTCCGGTTAATTCCAATGCCTCCGTCATCAGAGCAACCATGTAGGGTTGAGAGATGGTCTGTTTCTCTCCAATGGGCAAAGGGTGGTCACTGTAGGCTTGGCTCTGGAGGGCCTCTTCAACAAAGAGATGGCGTGGAACCTTTTTCATCGCAGCGACTACCCGGGGATCCTTGATCCCCCTTGCGGTAATCTGCTCTTCGACCATCTTCAGTCTTGCTTTGGATAAATCGTTGCCTCGATCTTGCCCTTCTTTGCGAAACAGCATCAACCATCCCGACATCTAAGATATCAAATCTTGTATTCCCTTGCTCAGTTACAGTCGTAGATCTATCCAGAGGAACAGGGTGGTCTCTCCGGAGAAAACTTGAAGCGGCACATTTGAGCGATCACGCAAGGGGTAGATACCCTCAAAACGGTCCATTGAGCAACATCCCATAGCGACCTCACTCTAATGATCCGCTGTTCAAGGTTTCGAAGGGGAGACTACCCTGTTCCTGCTCCAAGACCGACGGGTTACCAAATCTTCCTTATTCCTCTTTTTCTGCTCTCTTCTTCAAATCATCCAGGATGTTCAAGGCCTCAAGAGGCGTCAACCGATCGACTCGAATCTTTCTCAATTCCGACCGGATGGGATCGGGTTGGGCAAACAGACTAAGTTGTGCAGGTAGTTTTGGTTTTCCGGTTGAGTTCTTTGTCCTTGCAATCTTTGGCATCCCCGTGGCATCAAATTCACCCTTTTCCAGGTTCAAGAGTATCTCCTTGGCACGGTCGATCACCTTTTGAGGGATCCCTGCCAGCCGTGCGACCTGGATTCCGTAACTCCGGTTGGTCCCGCCCTCGATAATCTTACGCAGGAAGATGATTTCATTGTTCCATTCACTGACGGCTACATTGTAATTCTTGACCCTTTCCTTGGTCAGGGCCAATTCCGTCAGCTCATGGTAGTGTGTGGCAAAAAGGGTCTTGGGCCTGAGCGAAGAATGGTCATGGAGGTATTCGACAACAGCCCAGGCAATGCTCAGTCCATCGAAGGTACTCGTCCCCCTGCCGATTTCATCAAGAATGACAAGGCTTCTCGATGTTGCCTGGTTCAGGATGCGAGCCGTCTCCATCATCTCGACCATAAACGTGCTCTGCCCCATGATGATATTATCGGAAGCACCGATTCGGGTAAAGATCCGGTCCACCCCTCCGATTTCAGCTTCCTTTGCTGGAACAAAGCTACCGATTTGGGCCATGAGAACAATGAGCGCAACCTGCCTTAAATAGGTCGACTTACCCGCCATGTTGGGTCCGGTGATAATGAGAATCTGGTGCTCCTCATCATCGGCCTGAGTATCATTTGGAACAAACCTCTCTTGAAGGACCATCCTCTCGATGACCGGATGCCGACCGTCCTGAATCATCACTCTTGATTTTTCATCCACTGCAGGTCTTGTATAGTCATACCGGTCAGCCACCTCTGCCAGGGAACCGAGGACATCGATCACAGCAATGGCGGATGCCGTTTTTTGAAGCCTTGGAGTGGCCTCGGAGACTCTCTTCCGAAGCTCCTCAAAGATCCGGTATTCCAGTTGACAGATCGCCTCTTCCGCACCCAATACTTTGGTTTCGAATTCTTTCAACTCCGGGGTGATGAATCGCTCCCCATTGACCAGGGTCTGCTTTCGTATATAACGATCGGGGACGAGAGGGAGATTACTTCGAGTCACCTCGATATAGTAACCAAAAACCTGGTTATAGCGGATCTTCAGGGAAGAGATCCCTGTCTTTTTCTTCTCCTCTGCTTCGAGTTGAAGGATCCAACCCTTCCCTTCCCTGCTGATCGCCCTCAGATCGTCCAGTTCCTTATTATAATTTGATTTGATGATGCCTCCCTCACGGACCGTCAGCGGCGGATCTTCAACCATTGAGGATTCTAAGAGCTGATGAAGATCATCAAAATCCTCAATCCCTGACGAAACCTCCTTGAGAATGGGTGCCTCGAAAGGCGAGAGTAATGCCTGAAGTTCTGGGAGGTTCCTGAGCGAGATCTTCAAACCGATGAGATCTCTTGCGTTGGCATGCCCGAGATAGATCCGGGAGGTCAATCGTTCGATGTCCTGGATCTCCTTCAAAGAATTCCGGAGGTCTTTCCTCTCAACTTTCTTCTCCTTCAGTTCTGAAACACCGCCAAGCCTCTGGCCGATTTCCTGTGCGTCCATGAGGGGATAACTCAACCACTCCCGCAATTTGCGGCTTCCCATGGCTGTCATGGTCTCATCCAGCACCCAGAAGAGGGATCCCTTCTTTCCCTGACCGGAGAGCGAGTGGGTCAGTTCCAGGTTTCTCTTGGTCGTCTCATCGATGACCATGTAATCCTGGACCCGGTAAAAAGCGAGACACTGGATGTGAAGAAGTGCGGTCTTCTCATTTTCCTTCGCGTAGCTCAGGGCCATCTCTGCTGCAAGGGCAGCCAGGGGAACATCCCTAAATTTGATCTCCTCCTCTAACCCGAACTGTTTTTTGATCTCTGCCAGTGCATGGAGATCGCCATATTTAGTCTCATCAAGATAGTTGATGAATGCTCTGTCAAAGACTTTTTCAAATCTCTCGAAGCAGGGGTGCTGCTGAAAGTCTTTAAGAGCTAAAATCTCCTTGGGTTCATTCCGGAAGGCTTCATTCAGAAATGGGTCGAATCCTGAGATCTGGCAGGATTTGAATTCACCTGTTGAGATATCCAGAAAGGCGAGGCCAAAAACCTCTCCTTCGGCGCAGAACGCCATGAGATAATTATTTTCACCGGTTCCCAGATGCAGGGAATCCATGGAGAGGCCAGGGGTAAAGACCCGAACCACTTCCCTTTTGACGATCCCCCTGGCCAGTTTCGGATCTTCCACCTGGTCACAGATCGCAACCTTGTACCCTTTCTGGAGAAGTTTAGAGATATAGGCTTCTGCCGCGTGGTAGGGGATACCACACAAAGGGACACCATCCTTTTGACCTTTATTCCTCGATGTTAAAGCGATCTCCAGTTCTCTCGACCCCACATGGGCATCCTCAAAGAACATCTCATAGAAGTCTCCCATGCGAAAGAAGAGGATGGAATCCGGGTACTGGCTCTTAATCTGCAGATACTGCTTGATGGCAGGAGTTAAGGGTTTCATGACTTGAAATAATCTAACAGAATCTTCGAGGGTTGTAAAATGGGAAGGGCAACAGATGCAGGTTATAGGCGGTAGGCAAGAAACCATAGGTCCGTGGTTGTCATGAAGGAATAAAGGTCCCTCCTCACCTATCGCCTATTGCGCTACGCGACTTACGGAAACAGCGGAACAACGTCAAGGCCCATCGTCTCTGGATAACCGAGCATAATATTCATATTCTGGATGGCCTGGCCCGAAGCCCCTTTAACCAGATTGTCGATAGCACTCACGACAACCATCCGATCCCCTGACGGGTCCACATTCAGTCCCATATCGCAATAGTTGGACCCCCTGACGTCCTTCGTGTTGGGAAGTTTCCCTTTCGGGTAAATTCGGACAAAGGGTTCTTCACGGTAGGACTCTTTCAGAAGGTTCAGGACCTCTTCTGCTTTCATCTTTCGATTAAGGCGGACATAGAGGGTGGTCAAAATCCCACGATCCATTGGAATGAGATGGGGAACAAACGTGACCTCAACGTTTCTCTGAACCAATAGGCTCAGTTCCTGATTGATTTCAGGGAGGTGCCTGTGATCAAAGATCTTATAGGCCTTCACCCCCTCGTTAACCTCACAGAATAGGGAGCCCAAAACAACGTCCCTGCCCGCACCGCTCACACCGGATTTTGAATCGACGATGATATCTTCGTAAGAGATCATCCCGTGTTTCAGGAGCGGAATCAGAGGAAGCAAGGCGCCTGTGGGATAGCATCCAGGATTTCCAACGATCCTTGTCTTCCGGATCTTTTCACGGTGAAGCTCAGGCAGACCATAAACAGACTCAGAGAGTAACTCCGGGCAGGTATGCTTTTGGTACCAGCGTTCATAAACCACTGGATCTTTGAGCCGGAAATCTGCGCTGAGATCCACAACCCTCTTCCCCTGCCGGTGGAACAACGGAACGGTTTCCATTGCTGTTTTATGAGGGACTGCAGCGAAGACAAAATCAACTTTATCGGCAACACGATCGAGAGAGAGTTCTTCACATTTTAATTGGAGACGGTTCGTAAGAGAGGGAAAGACCTGGTCAATCGGAAGACCTGCATATTTCTGCGAGGTCAATACCGTTACTTCCACTTCCGGGTGAAGAAGAAGCAAGCGCAAAAGCTCTACCCCTGTGTAACCTGTTCCCCCAATGATACCTACCCTCGTCTTCATCTCATATCCTCCCGAAAATTCGAAATTCGAATATCGAAATCCAAAACAAATTTTGCATGGTGGGTCCGTCACCCCTCATCCTTCCCTCTCCAGCCAGATACTGTGTCACAATCCTCCGGTCACCCTTCGACGCGCTCAGGACGAACGGCTAAGTAGTTGATTTCCAATGTGCCGTGGTCCGTTCGTGGTGAGCCTGTCGAACCATGAACGGACTTGCGATACAGCCTCCCAATCCATACCCCCCATTTCCAAAGGGAGGAAAGATGTTTCCCCCTTTTGAGAAAGGGATGAAGGGGGATTAGATGGACTCATAAAAAAAGGGAGGTCCATGACCTCCCTTTTTTCAGTCAACCGATTGAGTCATGGTTAACGTTTTGAGTATTGAGGTCTGCGTCTGGCACCTCTTCTCCCGTATTTTTTACGCTCCTTAACCCTCGAATCACGCGTTAAGAATCCTGCTTTCTTCAGGGCATCCTTGAGTTCCGGATTATACTGGAGCAGGGCCTTCGAAATCCCGTGACGGATTGCAATCGACTGGCCTGAAATGCCTCCCCCCTGAACATTCACTTTAACATCGAACCGATTCTGTGTGGCGGTAATTTCAAAAGGCTGGAGGATGATCATCTCGCCGGTCTCTGTTGTAAAGTATTCTTTCAGCCCTCTCTCATTAACGGAAAATTTCCCCTCTCCGGGCATCAGCCAAACTCTTGCGATAGAAGTCTTTCTTTTACCTGTAGCATAAATCGGTTCTACCACGGTCTCTCTTCTCCTTTACGTTTCAAGTGGGATAGGCCCCTGGGCTTCATGCGGATGCTTTGGCCCTGCATAGATTTTCAATTTTCGGATCATCTGCCGTCCTAAACTGTTCTTCGGAAGCATGCCTTTGACGGCCAGGCGAATCAACTCTGTCGGCTTTTTAGCCAAAAGTTTTTCGGCACTGATGGCCTTGATCCCTCCGGGATGTCCGCTATGGTGGTAATAGATCTTATCTTTCAGCTTTTTGCCCGTCAAGGATATCTTATTGGCATTCACGACCACCAGAAAGTCCCCGGTGTCCACGTGAGGGGTATAAATGGCTTTATTCTTACCCCTCAATACCTTGGCCAATTCGGTCGCCAGCCTGCCTAAAACCTTTCCTTCCGCATCCACCAAATACCATTGATGCTCGACTTCCTCTTTCTTTGCCTGAAACGTCTTCATTCCTTCACCTTTAAACCATATAACTAAGATATCTTTTTCTGAAATGTCAAGGTTTCTTCTTTTATTTCCTTTTTCTCTTTGTAACGTACTTATCCCAGAGCAGAACCACAGGGCTCGCCACATAAATCGTGGAATAGGTCCCTGAAATCAACCCAACGATCATAGCGGTGGTGAAATCATGGATCACCGGTCCACCGAAGAAAAAGAGGATGAGAACCACCATCATCACCGTCCCCGAAGTCAGAACTGTCCTTCCCAGGGTTTCATTAATGGCGGTATTAAAGATCGTTTCGAGGCTCTCCTTTCTTAGCTTCTTTACGTCCTCTCTGACCCGGTCAAAGATGACGATCGTATCATTAATTGAAAACCCGATAATGGTTAGGATGACGGCCATCAGAGAGAGAGAATACTCCAGATTGAAGATCGAAATGGCGCCGAAGGTGATGATAACGTCATGAACCAGGGCTACAATTCCACCCAGTCCATAAGAAACGGTATGGAATCGAAAAGCGACGTAGACAAGGATCGCTGCAAAGGAGAGCCCCACGGCCCACAGGGCCTTCTCTTTAAGGTCTTTACCCACCTTCGGACCGACCACTTCTGCCCGCCGAAGCTCTAAAGGTTTATCCTTGAATTTCTCCTGGAGCGAAATCTGAATCTTTTTTGACAAGGCTTCTAAGTCTTCTGAGCTTTTTTCGATACGGATCAAAAACTCGCTCTCCCCTCCAAAATTCTGAACCATCGCATCCTTTGAGCCGATGGCCTCCAGAGCATTTCTAAGTTCCGAGATATCGACGGGCTTTGAAAACTTGATCTGAAGCAGTATGCCCCCTGCAAAGTCAACTCCGTAGTTCAATCCACCATGAAGAAAGATGGAGCCAAAGCTGATCAGAATAGCTATCGTCGATATGATCAGGGCAATTTTTCGTTTACCAATAAAATCGATGCGAGTATCCGGCCGGACTAATTCCATAAATCAGTTCCACCTCAAGGGAATTCGGACACTGGACTACAGACCTTAGACACCAGACTTTTTCCACAACTGTTCTGTCCAGACCACGCCGAAGCCCTTATCTCCGGGTAATCTTAGGCCATAAACAAACATTGCAGGCAATGCAGGGAATAATATCCTGCTGACGATCTTTTCCTTCAGTCTGAAGTCTGAGGTCTATAGTCTTACTGTCTGAAAATCTTTCTTAAAGTTAAATGCTCAGCTTTTTGACTCCCATACGAAGGGTGATGTAATCAAAGACCCACCGGGTAATGTAGACGGCGGTAAAGATATTAGCCAAAATCCCGATACAGAGCGTAACCGCAAACCCCCTCACCGGGCCGCTTCCGAACTGGTAGAGAAAGACTCCGGCGATCAATGTGGTCACGTTGGAATCGATGATCGTCACAAAAGCACGGTGATACCCCTGATCGATAGCTGCCCGTATGGTCTTTCCCCATCTTAATTCTTCTTTGATCCTCTCATTG
Source organism: Thermodesulfobacteriota bacterium (assembly GCA_035454825.1). GTDB lineage: Bacteria > Desulfobacterota > BSN033 > BSN033 > UBA1163 > DATIGG01. Next base: position 8,201 of record DATIGG010000400.1, read on the forward strand.
ACCAGGATATTGGCATCCACCGCCATTCCAATCGAAAGAACAAGACCGGCAATGCCTGGAAGAGTAAGGGTAGCTCGAAAAATAGCAAGGGTTGCCAGCGTCAAGACGATGTTCAAAATAAGGGCGGTGTCAGCAACGATTCCAGCAACCCGGTAGTAAAAAATCATAAAAACAACGACCAGTGCCGCACTGATGAGGGTTGCGATAATCCCCTGTTTGATAGAATCCTGCCCGAGAGAGGGTCCGACCGTTCTCTGCTCAATGATCTTAACAGGTGCAGGTAAAGCGCCTGCCCTGAGGACAACAGCCAGATCAGTGGCCTCGTCCGTTGTAAAACGGCCGGTGATCTGAGCCCGTCCTCCAGCAATCCTCTCCTGAATGACTGGAGCCGAATAGACATTGTTATCCAAAATGATAGCCAATCTCTTTTTGACGTTGGCCCCTGTGATCTGCTCAAAAAGCTTTGCCCCGATGTCGTCAAACTCCATCGCGACGTAGGGTTCGTGGAATTGGGAATCGAGAGACACCCGGGCATCCTTCAGAACTTCGCCTGTCATCAGGGTCTTCTCTTTTAGGAGATAAGGTATCTTTTTGACCCCTCCGGTCTTGGGATCCACTTCCCGATGATAAAGAATGATATCTCCCTCAGGAACCCTTCCCTTCAGGGCCTCCTCAAGATTCCCTTCTTCATCCACCAATTTAAACTCTAATAAAGCCGTTTGTCCGATTAAATTAAGGGCCCTTTGAGGATCTTTTACACCGGGAAGCTGGATCAAGATACGGTCTGTTCCCTGGCGGGTAATTTCAGGCTCTGACACGCCGAATTGATCGATCCGGTTTCTTATCGTCTCCAAAGCCTGATCAAGGGCGCTCTTCCGAATCTGCTCTGCCTGGCGGCTGTCCAAAACATAGGTCACCTTCGTGATGCCTTTCTCAAGGGGAGTGACCGATTTCTCCTGGATGATCGAATAACGGTCGCTCAAAAGCTTTTCCCACTTTTCCTTTTCTCCGGAAACCTCAAAGACGATCTGATCGGTTCCCTCTCTCTCTATTCTTCCAACGGGTATCCCTTTATCCTTCAAGTCGTCTTTGAGATTATTTTTAATCCTCTCGACATAGCTTTCGACGGCTTTCTCTGCTTCGACCTCAAGGATCAGATGCATGCCTCCCTGCAAATCGAGACCAAGGTGAATCTTTTCAGTGGGAATAACTTTGTTGAACCATGAAGGCAATTCACTGGTCAGAGTGGGCAGGAGAAGCAAGATGGCGAAGACGGAGACCGCTGCATAAAAGATAAATCTCCACTTAAGACTTCTTAACATGGACCGCTCCTCTTCATCATGACAAAATGAAACCAAGGGCCAGACTGCACCCTTGGGATTTTTAAAGATAGCTTATTCTAATTGATATTGCAAGAAAAATTTTCTCCCAAACGTGTTCCTTCAGTTACTGTCCGTGATCTATTCGCAGGAACAGGATTAGTCTCTCCGGATAAAACTTGAAGCGACACCTTTGGGCGGTGAGCCATGGAGTACATACCCTTAAAACGGCCCATTCAGCAACCTCCTTCGGTTGACCTATCTGTAATAATCCGCGTTTCAAGGTTTCGGAGGGGAGACCACCCTGTTCCAATCCCAATACTGAGGGGTTACTCCCAAAAGGAGGCCAAAAATGGCATGACGAGGGAAACGGACTTCCCCCTTTTTGTCAACAAAAAGGCCCAAGGATGATTCTCCTCGGGCCTTCATTGCCTCCCAGGTTAAGGACGCTATTTCACATCACTCCACTTCCCGTAACGCTCCCTCAAAATTCGGTGGAGGATCTTTCCTGTGGGGGTCATGGGCATCTCCTCATCCTGGATGAAGTCGATCGATTTGGGAATCTTGTAGCCTGCAATCTTTCCCCTGCAGTGTTCAATCAGTTCCTTATCAGTCACCGTCTTTCCCTGCTGTAGGGTGACCACTGCCTTCACCGCTTCTCCCCACTTTTCATGGGGAATTCCGATCACGGCAACATATTTGACCGCAGGATGGGATCCCAGAAGATTTTCGACTTCTGATGGAAAGACATTCTCTCCACCGGTGATGATCATGTTCGCCTTTCGATCAACCAGGACGAAATATCCGTCTTCATCCTGCAAGGCCATATCCCCTGCAGAGAACCATTCACCTTCAAAAACTGATTTGGTCCTCTCAGGATCCTTCCAGTATTCTTTAAAGATATGCGGTGTCCTTGAAAAGAGTTCTCCCACCTGCCCTCTGGGCACCTCTTTCCTGTTCTCGTCCAGGATTTTGATTCGGTCTGTCCCCCAGATTTCCCTTCCGATAGAGCCCAGTTTTTTGAACTGCTCTTCCGGCCGAAGCAATGTCACCAACCCAGCCTCGGTCGATCCGTAGGCCTCCCAGAGCTCCGCATTCTTGAAGTATTCCATAATGGCCAATTTCGTTTCTTTCCGCGCGGGTGCAGAAGAGATGAGAAGCTGCCGGATGGAACTGACATCAATCTTTCCCTTCACCTCATCTGGAAGAGCCAGCATCATAATGTAATGTGTAGGAACAAGGGAAGTAAAGGTGATCTTCTCTTTTTCGATCGTCTTCAGCAGGTCGACAGGATCAAAACTGATCATATTATAGACAAAAACTCTCGCACTCACATAGGTGTAAGCGAATGAATAGAAAATGGAATTGATATGGCACATGGGCATCACGAGCATCACGCAGTCGGTGGGCCTAACTCCCATATTGATATCGGAACAGAGGTACTGACCGAGGTTCCCCTCGTGCGTTCGAACCACTCCCTTTGGTCTTCCTGTTGTGCCCGAGGTGTACATGAGGTTCCATGGATCATCGGCATCCACAATCACATCCGGTTCCTCAGCCGCGGCCTCTGCGATGACGGATTCATAGTGTCGATATCCTTCCGGTGTTGGGCCATCCCCAAAATAGATGAAGTTCTGTTTAGAGATGGAGGGTAGCTTGTCCCTGATGGAGTTGGCGACTTGGACAAAATCCTTCTGGACAATGAAGGCCTTGCATTCAGAGTGATTGATCACATATTCCATCTCGGGGGGGGCAAGGCGGAACATGATGGGTACAGTAATTTGGCCTCCCTTCGCTGCTGCAGCATAGATTTCCATCCATTCGACACAGTTATAAGCTAAAATGGCGAACCGATCTCCCTTTCTTACACCTGACCTGGTTAACGCATTAGCCAGGCGGCAGCTCCTTTCATTCCATTCCTTGAAGGTCATGTTTCGCAGCTTATCTCCTGCTGCTGATTTATCCGGATACTGGCTGGCTATCATTTTTAGAACCGTCCCTGCTGTCATCCATTTACTGATTGTCATAATATCCCCTCCTTTTTAATGATTTTTTCTGGCTTGTGATTTTATACACATTCTTTATCAATAATGAAGCTTTTTGTCAAGGAAAAGTTTCTAAAAACGGACGGATAATTATTTCCATGTGAAATTTTTATCTTGACAAATTTTGGACACTAAAGTATAAACCGACCTATAAGAAAGGAGGCTTGCCATGAAAATAGAAGAGTATAACTTTCCCGACGATTTATACTATCACAAAGAGCATTTCTGGGCCAAAGTCGAGGGGGACGCCGTTACAATGGGAACGACCGATTTTGCCCAGAAACTGGCTGGCCAGGTTGTCTATATCGAACTGCCCTCCACCGGCAAGGCGGTGGAGCAGGGAAAGCCCTGTGGCTCCATGGAATCTGGGAAATGGGTTGGAAGAATCTATGCCCCTGTCTCCGGCAAGATCGAGGCGATCAATGGTGAACTGGAGGATACTCCTGAATTGATCAATGAAAGTCCCTATGAGAAGGGCTGGATGTGTAAAATCAAGGCCTCAAACCTCCAAGAGGACCTCAAAAACCTCATGAAAGCAGAAGGCTTGCCCGATTTCATCAAATCTGAGATGGAGAGGGTGAAAAAGATGAAAGAATAAACGATGCTCCATTGAAAAGTGAAGCAATTTGTTTTAAATTTCAAGTTAAATAATTCACTTATTCAAATTTTTTGGAGACTTCATGGACCGATTGGCCAATATTGTTTCTCTCGAAGAGCTGAAGAAGGTCGACCAGGTCATTGCAAAATACAAGGGGAAACACGGCGCTCTGATCCCTGCCCTTAAAGAAAGTCAGGATATTTGCGGTTACCTGCCAAGACAAGTTCAAAGTCGAATTGCCGAAGGGCTGAATCTCTCTCCTTCTCAGGTCTTTGGAGTCGTCTCCTTCTATGCCTTTTTTACAACCGTTCCGAGAGGAAAATACGTCATCAGGGTCTGCCTTGGAACGGCATGTTACGTGAGGGGGTCAAAAGAGATTCTGGAACAGCTTCAGCGGGAACTCCGCGTTAAGGTTGGAGGAATCACACGAGACCGTAAGTTTTCGCTGGAAGCAGTCCGATGTCTGGGAGCTTGCGGATTAGCACCGGTCATGGTCGTGGGTCAGGAAACGTACGGAATGGTCGACCCAGGAAGAGCCGTTGAAATTGTGCGATCTTTCCCATAAAAAACGATGCCTCATCAGTTAACGGTTGGTGACTTAAAGGAAATCAAAGAAAGAGTCCTCCCGACTCTCACCCCTCAGACAGGAGAGTTCCGGTGTCTGGTTTGCGCCGGGACAGGCTGTGTCTCTTGCAACTCGCTGAAGGTGAGGGAGCGGCTCGAAGCGGAACTGAAGGATCGTGGCCTCTCGGAGAAAGTCAAGGTAGTGATCACAGGATGCAACGGCTTCTGTGCGGAGGGTCCCATTATGGTGATCCACCCCGGAGGAGTCTTCTATAAGAAGCTGAATCCTGACGATATTCCTTTTCTGATCGAAGAACACTTCTTAAAGGGAAGCACTGCTGAGAAATTTCTCTATA
>DATIGG010000401.1:0-5245 GCA_035454825.1 Thermodesulfobacteriota bacterium
ATTAGCGAGGGGAGAAGAGATAGGGAAAAAGGTTCTTAAACGATTTGAGGAGTTTTATGAAAAATACCCGATCGTTGGGGATGTTCGCGGATTGGGAGCGATGGTAGGGATGGAGCTGGTGGTAGACCGGAGGACGAAGGAGCCTGCGACGGCGCTGACGAAGCAGTTGGTGGCAAGGTGTCGGGAGAAAGGATTGTTGATGATCTCCGCAGGAACTTATTCCAATATCATTCGGCCCCTTATGCCTCTGGTCATCACGGACGAACAGCTCGAAAGAGGACTCTCGATTCTTCATGAAGCCCTCGGCGAACTTCAATAGATTCATGGAGCCGGTAGGGTACAATCTCCGATTCCACCGTCTTTAAGATTGAATCCGAAAGGGGGGATTCTTAACTTAGAAAAATAACTTTAATTACTCCTCTCCCCTGGCGGGAGAGGGAAGGGTGAGGGGGGGAAGAGAGTCGCTCAACGATTTTCATGGTTCGTGGGTGACGAAGGCGTCATGAAAAATTAGAAAAAAGTGTTTCATGATTTAATGAAGGATTGAAAGAAGAAACCAAGAAGGAGGTGGCTTTTATGAAAAAACTGGTCATTTTCGTTTTGATCGCATTTGTAATAACCGTTTTTACTTTCGCAGGCTCCGGACAGGCCCAGGAGAAGAGGGACTTCTTTAAAGTCGGAGTTGTGACTTCCCTCTCCGGCGAACTTGCATTTGGAGGTTCTGTGACGAAGCGTGGCTACGACCTGTGGGAAGATGCCGTCAATGCCCAAGGTGGCATAGATATTGGAGGAAAGAAATATAAGGTCAAACTGGTCTATGCCGATGATCAGAGTACACCTGCCACAGCAGCCGTAGCAGGGGAACGTCTTATTACACAAGAAAAAGTGGACTTCATTCTGGGCCCCTATGCCAGCGGAACAACCCTGGCCCTCGCCCCTATCACCGAAAAATACAAGATGCCCCACATCACCGGATCCGCAGAGTCCCCTCTCATCTGGCTCAAGAAATTTAAGTTTACGTTTGGAACGGTTCCCCCTGTCAGCCTCAATGCAAGGTCAGCCATCAAGACTCTCGCTGAAGATGTTTCACCCAAGCCCAAAACGATCGCTATCCTTGGCATTGACGACGCCTTTTCGAAATTCGCCGCAGAGGCCCAGAAGATAGAGGCAGAAAAACAAGGCCTGAAAGTCTTAAGGTACGATATTGTTCCAGAAGGGAGCGATTACACCCCCTCCATCAGTGCGATCAAACCCTTGAACCCTGATATCTTTGCCATGGGCAATCATGAGAAGGCAGCCATCGAAATGATTAAGATTGCCAAGGAATTGAAATTCAACCCGAAAGCCTATACCCAGCATTACGGGATGACCACACCCGATTTCCGGAAAGGCCTTGGGAAGGACATCGAAAATGTCTTTGGAAATTCTGTCTGGACAGAGGATATGAAGATTCAGGGGACCGTTCTCTTTAAATCACCGAAAGAGTATGCCGATGCGATGAGGAAGAAATTCAACGTAGACCCTGACTACACAGAGGCTGGCTCTACCGCAGCAGGAATCGCTTACCAGGAGGCCCTTCGTGCGATCAAGGCAGCCCCACCTCTCACAGAAGCACAGAAAGAGGCTCTTGTCGCCGCTTTGGAGAAACTGAATATCATGACTTTCTATGGCCAGGTCAAGTTTGCCGCCGAGGGTGAGTTTTACCATTCCAACGCAGGGCTTCAACCGGTCACGCTCCAGTATCAAGGCGGGAAATTGGTTGTAGTGGGACCTGGAAAGTTCAGGGTGGTTGCTCCCAAATATCCCACTCCACCGTGGGATAAAAGATAATTTTCCCCTCACCTTCTCTCTCTTGGTGAGAGAGAAGGTGAGGCGCCGACAGGCACGAGGGATTCTATGGAACTCTTTCTTCAGACCCTCATTGATGGACTCCTGATCGGAGGGCTCATCATCATTGTTGGGGTTGGTTTCTCCCTCTGTTTTGGGGTCATGCACATTGTCGACTTCGCGGTAGGCGAGTGGGTCATGCTGGGTGCCTATGCCGGCTACCTCATGGTTCGTTACTTCGGGCACGACCCCATGATCTACTTGCCCATCATCTTTTTGATCTTCTGCGTTCTGGGTTGGTTGATCTACCCTCTCATTTTCAGAGCGGTGAGTGGGAAGGGTCACAACCCTGTGATCATGGGGCTTGTCTTTACCTTTGGCCTTTCTATTTTAATTAAAGGCGGAGCCCTTTCGGTCTGGGGTTATCACATTCAGTCGATCACAACATGGTTATCGGGTAAGAGTCTCTCTCTTGACCTGGTGACGGTTCCAGGCCTCAGGCTTGCTGGCTTCGCCTTCGGACTTCTCGTGACACTCCTCTTTATGGCCTTTCTTTACAAGACAAAATTCGGAATCATCATTCGGGCCACGGCCCAGGACAGAGACACGGCCAACCTCCTTGGAGCTGATGTGCGAAAGGTCGGGGCTTTGGTCTACAGTCTTTACGCTGGGGTTACAGGAATGTCAGGGGTGTTGATCGGAGCTCTCTTCTCGATCCACGCGGCCATGGGGGCCAAGTATTCGACGCTGGCATTCTTTGTCGTTGTCCTCGCTGGCATGGGGTATGTCCCTGGCGTGGTGATCGCCGCCCTTGTTCTGGGCCTTCTTCAATCGTTTGTCACCGTCTATATTGGCGGCCGATATACCCTTGCCGCTTTATTCTTGGTCATGTATGGGGTGTTGTTGATCACCCCGAAAGGGATTTTAAGAAGAGGCATTTGATGGATTCACAGGGGAGCAAAGCCCAAGCCATTCCCGTCTCGGTGCTGTGGCGATTCACCCCGCTCGGTCTCCTCATTTTAATCGCCCTTGTCTACCCATGGTTCGCTACTCCCCTCTGGATTCGAATCATCACGGAAGTCCTCATGTGGGCGGGTCTGGCACAGAGCTGGAACATCATCGGCGGGTACACAGGGTATCTCTGCTTCGGTCATGGAGCATTTTTTGGACTGGGGTCTTATGTGACTGGCTTGATGCTCGTCAACCTCGGATGGCCTTTTGGAATAGGGCTTCTGTTTTCAGGAATCTTCGCCTCCCTCCTGGCGGTGATCATTGGCTACCCGACTCTGCGCTTGCGCGGGGCCTATTTCGCCATCGCCACCTGGGCATTCGGTGAAATGGTACGGCAGATTGCCACCATTTTAGACTTTACGGGCGGCGCCTTTGGCTTGCAACTTCCTTCGTTTCTCAACCTCTCCTATTTTTATTATGTCATGCTCTGTGTGACGGGGTTGACTTACTTGACGACTTATCTGCTTCTGGAGCGCGCCCGTTTCGGATACAAATTGCTCGCCATCAGAGAACATGAGGAAGCCGCTGAGATGGTCGGCGTGGATACGGTTTCGATCAAGATTAAGGCCTTTGCCTTGAGTGCGTTTTTCCCAGGGGTTCTGGGTGGCGTTTATGCCTATTGGGTCACCTATATCCACCCGGATAGTGTCCTGGGCGCCCAACTCACAGACTTTATGGTCGTGATGGCCTTCCTGGGTGGAATTGGATCTCTCTGGGGACCTCTCCTGGGGGCTGTCGTCGTTCAGTTGGTCCAACGGATCTTGTGGCTGGTTTGGGGGGAAGGAACCTTCTATCTTGTCATCATTGGAGCAGCCATTTGTGCAGTCGTGCTCTTCATTCCGAATGGACTTGTGGGTCTCATGGAATCTCGTGTCTTATCTCCCCGAGAGGCGGTGAACCAACTGAAGAAAACGATCAAGTGGTAAGAAGATGATTTTACAATCGAATGATCTCGTGAAATCCTTTGGCGGAGTGACAGCCATCAACCACCTTTCGTTGACCGTGGAGAAAGGAACGGTCTTTGGCATCATCGGCCCGAATGGGAGCGGAAAGACGACCTTCTTTAACCTGATCACCGGTATTCATCATCCCAATTCAGGAACGGTGACCTTCAATGGCAGAGACATTACTGGACTGCGTCCCCATCAGATCGCTGAATTGGGGATTGGAAGGACCTTCCAGATCCCTGCCCCATTCAGTAAAATGACCGTTCTTGAAAACGTCATGGTCAGCACGTTCATTCGTGCCTCTTCGTTGAAGGAGTCACGAAAGATGGCTTCGGAAATCCTGGAACAGGTGAGGCTTGACGAAAAGGCAGACACGCTGGTAGCGAATGTCACTCTGGAAGACCGTAAGCGCCTCGAATTGGCTCGCGCCCTGGGAACCAAACCCTCCATCCTCCTGCTCGATGAGGTTATGGCCGGCCTTAATCCCTCTGAAGTAAGGGGTGCGATCGAACTCATTCGATCTTTACGAAGAGGAGAACTGACCATCATCGTCGTCGAACACATCATGGACGTCATCTTGTCTTTGTGCGACCGGATTGCTGTTCTCGATTATGGAGAAAAGATCGCCGAGGATATTCCAGATCAGATCGTCAACAACAAAGAAGTGATCCGGGCTTATCTGGGGGACCGTTACAGTGCTCGAAATTAAAAAGATCACCGTGAACTACGGAATCGCAACGGCTCTTTGGGATGTTTCGCTTTCTGTAGAGGATAAGAAAATTGTCTCCATTGTCGGGTCGAACGGAGCTGGAAAGAGCACCACTCTGAAAACCATTTCCGGTGTGGTCCACCCTCGGATCGGAACGATTTCGCTCAACGGCCAGCGCATCGATCATCTTCCACCCCACCAGATCGCCCACAAGGGAATTTCCCATGTCCCTGAGGGCCGAAAAATCTTCCCATTCCTCTCGGTCGTTGAAAATCTCAGAATGGGAGCCCTTCCCGTCAAAGACGCCAGGCGAACTGAAGAGTTACTGAAAAGTATTTTTGAGTTATTTCCTATCTTGAGCGAACGTCGGAACCAAGCGGGAGGCACCCTATCGGGTGGTCAGCAGCAGATGCTGGCCATTGGCAGGGGCCTCATGTCGGACCCCCAAATTCTCCTTCTTGACGAACCTTCTTTAGGACTTGCTCCCATCGTTGTGGATGCGGTCTTTGATGTCATCATTCGCCTGAACCGCCAGGGCTACACGCTCTTGCTCGTTGAGCAGAATGCCTACCGTTCCCTCGAAGTGGCTCATTATGCCTATGTGTTAGAGACGGGGCGAATGACGCTCGAAGGCGAAGCCTCCCAACTGATCGATCACCCCCACGTAAAAAAAGCCTACCTGGGAAGATGATTCTCCGGGTTGAGCCTATTTGCAAAAAGGAGCTGAAAATGGACGAGAAAGTAAGAATGG
>DATIGG010000402.1:0-3213 GCA_035454825.1 Thermodesulfobacteriota bacterium
GTTCGGGAATAGACCCTGAGCCTCCTTTTCCCTTGAGGGTGCATTGTAATTGTGTCTGAATTGCATTATCAATTTATTTGCTTGTCATCTTCATTTTTTTTATTTAAAATGAGGTATTGAAATTCCTCGGTAGCTCAATCGGCAGAGCGGGTGGCTGTTAACCACTAGGTTGCAGGTTCGAGTCCTGCCCGGGGAGCCAGCAATTTAAGGGGACCCTGAGGTCCCCTTTTGAATTCCTGTTTCCGATCGAAACGAAAAGTTGGCAGAGTTTAACAACGATGGACTGAAGGGAGTCCGGCCTTAGGATCCAGCATCCCTCCATCGGCAGAGTCCCGCCATGAGGCGGGATTAATCCCGCTTGAAGCGGGATTGTCCCGCTTGGAGCGGGATCCTGCCCGGGGAGCCAACAAATCTAAGGTCAGGCAAGTCCTGGCCTTTTCATCATGAAGGTTTGGGTCTACATTCTGCGAAGCGAAAGTACCGGTCGATTCTACTGCGGCCAGACAACTGGTCTTGAAAGAAGAGTCTCTCAACACAACGACCCGGCTTATCGTCTCTCCAAGACCACCAAAAGATTTGAAGGCCCCTGGAAACTCCTTCGGTCTCAAGAGTGCCCGGATCGAAGTGAAGCGACCAGGTTAGAGAAAAAGATCAAGGCAAGAGGGATTGGACGGTATTTCAGTGACCTTCCATCGGCAGAGTCCCGCCACAGGTGGGGTTAATCCCGCTTGAAGCGGGATTGTCCAGCTTGGAGCGGGATCCTGCCCGGGGAGCCAGCAGATTCCAGGCCAGAGATATCTCTGGCCTTTTTACCATGCGAACCTGGGTTTATATTTCACAGAGCGGGTGACAGTCAATGGGTCAAACAGCAGAAGAGAGTCTTTCCAAAAAAGCACCCGGATTCACAACTTCTATATTTCGATATCTGCTTAGCTTCAGTAAGTGAAAATCTCCAGTAATGATATAATTCGCTTCGGCTTCTACCGCGCATTCCAGGATCCTGTTGTCTTCCGGATCTTCCAACACGACATCAATCGTCTTTGAGGCATTCACGAAATCCGAAACACTCGTAAGTTCTTTGAGTATGACCTGTATCATCTCCGGAGAGTAGTCAAATTTCGCCCTTTGTAATACCCCTTTGAGTTCATCCAGAATTGGTTCTGATATACACAGCCGAATCTCCCCTCGGATGGCTTTCTCCAGAATCTGTCTGGGTTTGCCTCCAAAGAGAATGGCGGAGATCAGAATATTCGTATCCAGAACGACTTTGAGCACCTATTCCTTCTTCTCTCTGCGGTAGGCTGCAATTTCAGCCGCGATATCGGACTCAGCAATCCCTTTCTTGGCGGCGTTCATTTTGCCGAAATTAAAGATCTGCTTCCACCGACGCTTTCGCTCAAGGTAACCTCGTGCCGCCTCCCGGATGAGCTCGGAACGTGATCGCGACTCTTCTTGTGCCACCTGATCTATCTTCCTTAACAGATCATCGCTGAAAGAAATATTTACGGTACTGGACTTCATCTTCCCACCTCCCTATAGACGCAATATACATACAAACTTTGTATATTGTCAAGCCTTCGGTCCCCCGGTCTGTTCCTCGGTCGGTACAGCGGATTTCGACGCCAAGTATTACGTCAGCTCACAACATGAATTTGGCCAATCTCAATAAGGATCGGCAACTCAATCTTGCCATAGTGCGGCTGTCAAGCAACAACCCGCCCCTTCACCTCCGGGAGCTTTGGGGAGCCAGCAGATTCCAGGCCAGAGATATCTCTGGCCTTTTTACTATGCGAACCTGGGTTTATATTCTACACTACAGAGTGAGAGTACCCGTCGATTCTACTGCGGCCAGCCAACTGGTCTCGAAAGAAAAGTAAGTTTTGTATTTAACGGTCGCCGTTAAACGTTTATTGTGGTAGTTTTATATCATGATACGGTCCTTTAAGGATAAAGAGGCCGAAAACATATGCAAAAGGCAGAGGTCCTCGAAGTTTCCCGAAACACTTCGGCGAGTAGCTTTGAGAAAGTTGAGGATGTTAAATCGTGCTGCAAGCTTGAATGATCTCAGGGTTTCGCCGGCTAACAGACTGGAGAAACTCAAAGGAGACAGGCTTGGGCAGCACAGCATAAGAATCAACGACCAATGGAGAATTTGTTTCAAATGGCATGATGGAGATGCTCTTCAAGTGGAAATTGTTGATCATCACTGAATAGGAGAAAGAAATGGCAACAAAGAAACTTGATCCGGTTCATCCCGGGGAAATCCTGCAAAAAGAATTTTTGGAGCCGATGGGGCTCAGCCAGAACAGGCTTGCCCTGGCATTAGGAGTCCCCGCCAGCCGAATCAATGAGATTGTTTTAGGAAGACGAGGGATCACCGCTGATACTGCCTTGAGACTTGCCCGATATTTCAAGATGTCCCCGCAATTCTGGCTTGGTTTACAGATGGACTACGAGCTGGACGTGGCAGAGGACATGCTTGGAGGCAGACTTGAAAAAGAAGTCACGCCCAAGTCCGCCACAGCATAGGATCAAGAGTCACTTCTGATGAAGACCCTACCAAGACCTACCCCCTCTTCTCATCAAGGCTGGGAAGAAAAGTGCGGAGGATCGCCTCCGGAATGTCGCCTGCCAAGCTCACCGGCGCTGTGTCCCTTGCCCTCATAAAATGTAACGAGAGGCCTGGGATATTGACCCCTCTATAAATGGTGTGGGGGTTCTCGGTTTGATCCCTGTTCCGTCCTGCTTTAGAATATAAGTAGATGAGAAAGGAGGCGTATCTATGCAAAAAATCACCCCACATTTATGGTTCGACAAAGAAGCCAAAGAAGCGGCCAAGTTTTATACTTCCATTTTCTTGAATTCCAAGATCACGAACACAACGACGATCCATCAGGTTCCAACTCCGACGGGAGATTGCGACATTGTTTCTTTCGAATTGAACGGCCACCCCTTTATGGCCATCAACGCGGGTCCCCTCTTCAAATTCAATCCATCCATATCGTTTATTGTGAATTTCGACCCATCGAGAGATAAGAGTGGGAGAAGAAATCTTGATGTGCTATGGGGGAAACTCTCTCAGGGCGGCACGGCGCTCATGCCGCTCGATAAGTACCCTTTCAGCGAACGCTATGGCTGGATACAAGATAAATACGGACTTTCATGGCAACTGATCCTTTCGAATCCTGAAGGTGAGGAAAGGCCCGCAATCGT
>DATIGG010000403.1:0-2357 GCA_035454825.1 Thermodesulfobacteriota bacterium
GCATGCCTATCGGTGAGGAAGACAAGATTAAGATATTTTCCGAAAACGCAAGGCAGTTATTGAAACTTTCCTGATAGGGAACGGTTAGACGATAGGCCACTCTGTTATCCATAGCACCGCGAATTTGCTGTAATCCCAAAATGATAATGTCCTGTTTAGCCAAAATAGAAATGTCCTCATATAAAGTGCTAAGATGCCTTTTTCTTAGAGGGAGGCATCATGGCAGGAGAGGACATCATTATGGCGACTCCGGAAGAACCGAGGCGATTACACGTGATTCAGAAGGTTCTGGAGGGGGGATTGAAGCAGGTTGAGGCAACAGAGATACTTTCCCTGAGTTGCAGGCATATTCGAAGGGTGGTGAAGCGGGTTAAGCAAGAGGGTGAGCGAGGGATCGTTCATCGATTGCGAGGTCGGCCTTCTAACCGGAGGATGCCGGATCCGGTCAAGGATAGAGTGATCAATCTCTACCGGACGACCTATAAGGGTTTTGGGCCGACCCTGGCTTCAGAGAAGCTTTTGGAGCGAGATGGGGTGAGCATCAGTGATGAGACATTACGGGGTTGGCTCTTGGAGACGGGGGATTGGAAGCGGGTACGGAAGGGAAAGAAGCATCGTGAGTGGAGAGAGCGTAAAGGGCACCGTGGGGAGATGGTGCAGATGGATGGGTCTCATCACAGGTGGTTTGAGGATAGAGGGGATCCCTGTGTGCTCATGGGCTATATCGACGATGCCACGGGGGACACCTTTGGGGGGTTCTATGATCATGAGGGGACGATGCCGGCGATGGACAGTTTCAGGCGCTATATTCGGAAGCGTGGGTTACCGTTGAAGGTCTATTTGGATAAGCACTCAACCTATAAATCGACGGCCAAGGCAACGATTGAGGAGCAGTTAGCGGGCGTGGAGCCGTTAAGTGAGTTTGAGAGGGCCTTAAAAGAGCTTGGGGTAGAAGTCAGTCATGCCCATTCCCCCCAGGCCAAGGGGCGGATTGAACGGCTCTTTAGGACGTTTCAGGACAGACTGATCAAGGAGATGCGCTTAAGAGGGATCAAGACCATAGAGGAAGGCAACCAATTCTTAGAGCAGTATCTTCCGCTTTATAACAAAAGGTTCTCAGTGCAACCGAGAGAGAAGGACGATGTCCATCGCCCCTTACCTCGGGGGATAGATCTTAATGCGATCTTGTGTATTAAGACAGAGCGAACTCTGAGAAATGACTTTACGGTGGCTCACAACCATAAACTCTACCAAATCGAGGAACCCACCAAGGCCTCGAAGGTAATTGTCCAAGATCGGATGGATAGTTCGATGAGGATTACCTATCAAGGTCGAGCTTTGAGATTTAGGGAGATAACAGAAAGGCCGCTAAAGGAGAACAAGCCCATTGTTATGAGAAGGACAAAGACTTATATTCCTCCGGTTGATCACCCCTGGAGGAGGTTCAAGATCAAGAACCATCATTATTATGACAGAAAAAGATCCTTACACTCTCAGATCTGAAAAACAGGACATTTCTATCTTGGTAAGAATAGGACATTTCTACTTTGGCTTGACAGAAGCGAACAAATTCATTGACGGCCATGGGTCCATCTGTTAGAATTTCTGGAATTTTGGACCTCACAGAAATCGTTTGGCCGCCCATGCTGAGAAAATGAAACTGAAAGACAAAAAGGCGATTGTTACCGGGGCAGGACAGGGGATCGGTCGGAGTATTGCGTTGAAGATGGCTGAAGAAGGCGCAGATGTGGCCATCGCGGAGATGAACGCCGGCACCGGGGCTCAAACAGCCAAAGAAATCGAGATCCTGGGAAGAAAGGCTCTTTCCATTTCTGTGGATGTAGCGAATCAACAACAGGTCCAGGCCATGGTGGATCAGGTATTAAGGGTTTGGAAAAGAGTTGATATTCTGGTCAACAATGCTGGCTTTGACCGACCGGCTCGTCTCCTGAAGATGAAAGAGGAAGATTGGGAGGCAGTCCTGGGAGTTCACTTGAGGGGAACCTTAAACTGCATCCAGGCGGTCGCTCCCCACATGATCGAGAACGGTTACGGGAAGATCGTCAATCTATCCTCGGTGTGGGGAAAAACTGGAGCGGTATCGGAGGTCAGTTATAGTACTGCCAAGGCGGGAATCATCGGCCTGACGAAAAGTGTGGCCAGAGAACTGGGCCGGTATCAGATCAATGTTAACGTGATTTTGCCGGGGTTGATCCTGACTCCCACCATTTCGAAGATGGCTGAAAGATATCAAAAGATGATTATTGAGGATACACCGTTGAAACGAATCGGACGGCCTGAAGAGGTGGCCAATGTGGCGAGCTTCCTCGTTTCGGATGAAGCAAGTTTTGTAACCG
>DATIGG010000404.1:0-2370 GCA_035454825.1 Thermodesulfobacteriota bacterium
GGAACACTTCCTTGCAGCAGCGTATCCCAGGTTTTTTTCTCGAAATTGGGCCAATTCATGAAGTCAAAATTTCTTCTCCAACCAGGAGGGATTTGCCGCGCCATAAGAGCAGCTTCGATGGGGATCGTTCCTGAGCCACAAAATGGGTCCATAAGCGGAGAGGTCCTATCCCAGCCCGATGCCAGAATCATTGCGGCAGCCAGTGTCTCACGCAAGGGAGCCTTTGTTAAGGCCAACCTGTACCCTCTGCGGTGAAGGAGCTCCCCTGATGAATCAATACTGATTGTGCATAGATCTTTGACCATCCGCACAACAATCAATGATCCGCCCGTTCCTCCTTTGAAGACTGTGTCGTAATTCGCGGTCCGCCCTTCGACACGCTCAGGACGAACGGCTAAGTAATTGAGATTTAAGGTGTCTATGTCCTTTCGTGGTAAGCTTGTCGAACCATGAACCAACTTGCGACACAGTCTCTTGCTAAAGGGAGGTGAGGGGGGATTATCAATTGAGGAATTTGTTTCAGGTTCTTCGTGGTATTTGTGAACTTGTACAGGCTGCTTCAACCTGTCTGAAATCGAGCCCACGATTCGTTCAGCCACGGCTCGTTGATGATAAAGGCGTGACTGGTGGCAGGTGACTCTTATAGCCACGGGTTGCCCAGGTTTTAGATACTGTTCCCAGGGCAGGTTTCCTGCTTTTCTCCGGAGTTCTGGAAACCCTGCAGCATAAAAAGATCCAAGGCGGACCAGAACGCGGCTTGCGGTCCGAAGATGCAGATTGCACCGGTATAAGTCAATGAGGTTGCCTTCGAATTCAAGGCCACCGATTTCACAGGTGGAATCATTTCCCGGGTGGTGAGCGGACAAGCCGAGTTGCCCAATTTCCTGTGAGGTGAAAGGCTCAAGTCCTGGTGCACAAACAGCGAAGAGTCTCATCTTTATCCTAAAATGTATGATCGCCGGAATGTTACGAAAAGGACTTTTCATATTATGATTCCTGGAGGAGCCAAAATCCAGCCGTGGAGTTTTGATTTTGAAGGAGTTTATCCTGTATCATTGATATAGAGGAAACAAAGAACATGGAGTGTCGAAACCATCCAGAGCTGGAAGCGATTGCGGTTTGTCAGAAGCATGAAACAGGTTTTTGTAAGGAGTGCTGTGAGTGTTTAAACATTGACCATTGCTGTGAATGTATCGATCCAAGACTCTATTGCAAATTCAGGACACAATGCGTCATCTGGGAAATGTCAAGGGACAGGAGAAAAAGTGAAATCGAGAGAGGGTGATGGGGAGCCAAGGAGAGGATGACGCGGGGACACGGAGACCCAAAGGCGGAAATGAGGAGATTAGGAGATCGGGCATAGGGAGATGATTCAACCCTTATTCATTTCGAGTTTGTGACAAAAGATGGCGCTTTTTGAGTTCTTCATAGCAGTCCATGCTTTCAATAAACCCTTTAGAGATCGTGGGGTTCCATCTTCCAAGCTGCTTTGGCATCATAATTGCTTTTTAGTAAATCGTAACGCAGAAAAATAGAGCCGATAAAGCCAAACCACGAGCAATCGTGGGACGGAAAGCCACGGGTCCTCATGGGACAGCCGGGTTGCCGAAGCAAGAGGAATTTTGCAGGGCCCGTGGACTAAGTGTGACACGGGCCTTTTTTGTTAGATATTTCTTAGAGGAGGGCTGGATAGGTGGTGTTAGGGAAAATCTGTAAATATTATCAAGATTCAAAATGTCTTTATAAGCGCACTTATTGTGATCTTTATTGTAACCAGACGAAATATTACGGGGAAGACGAACCCGACAGATTGGAGGAAGAAACCTCCAGGCAAGAAAGAAGCAATGTTACTCATTCTAAAAAGGAGCATCCTGCCCCTTTTATATGAGAAGTTCATCATAATCCGTAGGAATAAGGAGGAACACTTATGACAACTCAAGTAATCTGCATCTTCAAGCGAAATTCAAAATGTATCTTCAAAGGGGAACTTTGTGACCAGGACTGCGACAGAGGAGAGTGGCAGGGAAATATTCGGTCTAACGAAAATCTCGTGGCTGAATGCCTGGGAAAGGAGGGTCGGAAGGTTGCCCTGTCGAGGAAGGTATCGAATCTGTTTTTCTCATAGTTTTCTAATCCAAAATTGTCCTTTGTTTACAGGCACGGGAGGGAAATCCTTTTTGCCGTCGCCCTTAATGCCGTTATTATAAATTATATGGGAAAGCATTCTTGATCCTCACCAATTTTTAGCCCTGCCCGCACCTCTCGGCGAACCAGGTCCGACACGTCAGGAGCCTTCAGCAATGGACGGTCGAACTCCTGGATTTGGTCAGCCACAGCCGGTTGTACAGAGGTCGCGATCCAAGCGGCCAC
>DATIGG010000405.1:0-7815 GCA_035454825.1 Thermodesulfobacteriota bacterium
GTACGATCCCGATCCGATTGCACCCGAGAAGGTTACCCACAACCTTTGATGACCCGTATCCTAAAGTTTCGACAAGCCGCCCATCCTTGCGGGTCGGGGCGCAGGCTTCCAATTTTTGATCCCTTCTGAGGGGAAACCAGGACTCTCAAAATTTGCTTGACATCGGTTCCAATGCATATTAGCTTACTCTTAGGTTGCAGGAGAGACCCCAGTAATCTCATGGGGCGCCGAAGGGGCAAGTCCTGGCAAGAACAGGGTGAATCTCTCAGGCAAAAGGACTGCAACTCTATATCATCCTGGAGAGATCCGGCGTTTCGACTCTTGCTCAGGCAAACCCTGAGCGTTCGCCGAAGGGCTGGACACCGAAGGGGACAAATCCCAATCATTAACAGGGATAATCTCTCAGGTCAAAAGACAGGAGGAAGGCAATTGGGATTCAATTGTCCTTCCTCTTTTTTTTGGAATCAACCTTAACCTTCAAGGGAATTCATAAAATAAGAGAGTGGTATCTGAAACAAAAGGGATTCTATCTTGTCATTCCCGTGCTTGCGCGCCGCAGCGCTTCAGCGCGCAGGCGTGGAAACGGGAATCCAGGTCCGGTGAAAAGAAAACACTGGATTCCGGCTGGAGTTTATCCCGATGAAAATCGGGGCAGGAATGACAGCATGACTCAAAATTTCAAACATTTTTGTTAGGCGTTAGGAGATATTTAAAAAGGAGGTGGTTTATGAGCTTGCTGGCTAAGAGAGTTGATCTATTGGATACGGAGAATGCCTTTAAAGTTGGACCTCACATCAGGGCTATTGAAGAACAGGGGAAAAAGGTAATCAAATGCAATCTGGGAGAGCCGGATTTTCCAGTCCCTGAGTTCATCAAAGAAGAGGTCAAAAGACAGATCGACCTCGATAACACCCACTACTGTGATCCCCAGGGAATCCTTCCCCTGAGAAAGGCCATTGCGAAACACCTGAGCGAGACCCGTGGAATCAAGGCCACCCCAGAGAGGGTCGTTGTCTTTCCGGGTGCCAAACCTCCGATCGGTTTATGCCAGCAAACCTATTGCGACCCCGGGGACGAAGTAATCTATCCCAGCCCAGGATTTCCCATCTATGAATCTTTTATTGCTTATATTGGTGCCAAACCGGTTCCTGTCCATCTGATGGAGGGAAAGAATTTCACCCTCTCCGGGGATGATATTGGATCTGTGATTACCTCAAAAGCGAAAATGATCTATCTCAACTTTCCATCAAACCCTACAGGTGGGGTTGCCTCCCAGGAGCAGCTTCGAGAGATTGCAGACGAGATTCGAAGAAAATGTTCTAAAGACATCCGCGTCTTTTCCGACGAGGTGTATGAACACATCCTGTTTGACGGAAGTCAGCACCACAGCATTATCTCCTTTCCAGGGATGGAGGAGATTACGATCCTGGTCAGTGGTGCCTCGAAGAGCTTTTCCTGGACCGGAGGCCGAATCGGATGGGCTCTTTTTCCGACAGTGGAGGAGGCGGAGATCTTCAAGAATCTCAATATCAACTATTTTTCCTGCATTCCTGCCTACAACCAGGAAGGGGCCCGTCTCGGCATTGAATCGGCCCTCAGTGAGGGAGCGATTCGTCGAATGGTTGATGCTTTCCAGGAACGAAGGGACAGGGTTGTCGCGGGACTGAATGACATCGAGGGTATCCGTTGCCAGAAACCGAAAGGGGCCTTCTACGTATTTCCAAATATCGGTGGGGTTTGCAAAAACCTTGGAGTGATGGATGCCTTCCAAAGCCTCACTCCGGATCTTCGAAAAAAAACAAGCCCTTCAACCCTCTTTCAAATGTTCTTATTGTTCGAATATCAAGTGGCCACCATGGACCGGAAGTCTTTTGGCCGGATTGGAACAGAAGATCTCCATTATCTGAGACTATCCATTGCAACAGATATAGAGTCTCTGAAGGAGGGGGTGAAACGCCTCTCAAGAGCTTCTCAAGACAAGAAGGGTTTCAAGCTCTTTTTCGATAAAGGAGAACACCTGTACTGAGAGGTTTGAGGGAAGAGGAACGTTCCCTTCGGGAACTTGAGGAAGCAGGCAAGAGATTTTGCCTCCAGCTTCAAGCGTGGTATTGTTTAAGCTGAGCGCTATCTTGACAAGGGGGTCGATGATGAAATTACCAGAAGATTTGCTCTACACAGAGAGTCACGAGTGGATTAAAAGTGAAGGAAGCCGTGTTACCGTCGGGATTACGGACTACGCCCAGGGCCAGTTGAAGGATATTGTCTATGTCGAAATGCCTGAGATCGGCTCAACATTCAAAAAGGGAGACACCCTGGGTGTCGTCGAATCCGTGAAGACGGTGGCCGATCTTTATTCGCCAGTCACCGGCAAGATTGCGGAGACGAACGCGGCACTTAAGGATCATCCCCAATTCGTCAATGAAGACCCTTATGGAAAGGGCTGGATGGTGAAGATAGAGATTGAAGATAGAGAGGAACTGAAAGGGCTCCTCTCAGCGAAAGGCTATCAGGGAACCTTACCGGAGGAAGGATAGATGGAAGATTTCAATCGTTACATCCCTCATACAGAAGAGGATCGTCAAAAAATGCTCGAGGCCATCGGTCTGAAGACAGTGGAGGATCTCTTCACGTCGATTCCCAAGGAATGCAGGCTTTCAAAGCCCCTCAACCTTCCTCCAGCCCTTTCAGAGCATGACCTGATGCTCCACCTCCAAAGCCTTCAGTCTCCTGTTTTCTCGGGAGATCGATGGAGCAGTTTCCTGGGTGCAGGGGCTTACCAGCACTTCATCCCTGCTGTCGTTTCCAGCCTGATTTCCCGCTCGGAATTTTACACGGCCTATACGCCTTATCAACCGGAGATCAGCCAGGGCACACTCCAGGCCGTTTTTGAGTACCAAACGCTGATGTGCCAGTTGACCCGAATGGAAGTCTCAAACGCCTCGCTCTATGACGGAGCCTCAAGCCTCGCAGAGGCAGTGCTCATGGCCTACCGGATCACAAAGCGGAAGAAGATCCTTCTGTCGCAGGCCATTCACCCTGAATATCGAAAAGTGATCGAAACCTACGTCGACCCTGATCAACAGGAGATCATCCTGATCCCTTACAAGAGGGGGGATGGCCGGACAGATGAAAAAGCCCTGGATGCCCTTCTGGATGGGGACGTCAGTGCCGTTGTCATCCAGAGCCCGAACTTCTTTGGCAGCATTGAAGATCTTCAAAGGATCGGAGATAGGGTTCATCCCTTGGGAGGATTGTTGATCGCCGGCTTCAGCGAGGCTATTGCCCACGGAATTTTGGCCCCACCCGGAGAACTCGGGGCCGATATCGTGGCAGGCGAGGGTCAGAGTCTGGGGATTCTCCCCTCTTTTGGAGGGCCTTATCTGGGGATCTTTGCGACCCGGGAAAAATTTGTCCGCACCATGCCTGGAAGGTTGGTGGGTGAGACGGTCGATCTGGAGGGAAAGCGAGGATTTGTCCTCACCCTGGCAACAAGGGAGCAACACATTCGCAGGGAGAGGGCTACCTCTAATATCTGTACGAATGAAGGGCTGTGCGCGTTGATGGCCACGATCTTCCTCTCCTCCTTTGGAAAACAAGGTCTGAGAGAGTTGGCCATGATGAACCTGAGCAAGGCAGAGTATGCGAAGAAAGCTGTTTCAGGAATTGCCAAATGCGAACTTGCTTTTTCATCTCCCACATTTAACGAGTTTGTCCTGAAGATCGAGGGGGATTCGAAAAAAGTGTTGCAGAACTTGAAGAAGGAGAGAATCTTAGGCGGATTAGCGTTGGCGAGATTCTATCCGGAGCTCAAGCAGCACCTCCTCGTGACCGTCACTGAATTGAATTCCAGGGAAGAGATTGACCGCTGGGCCGAAACCCTGGGGAAAACTCTAAAGTAATCCTTCCTCTCTCCCCACTGGGGAGAAGGACGGGGTGGTGCCATTTATAAATACAGGGTTAAAGAAAAGAGAGCTTGATATGAAACCAAAAAGAGACACGGGTCTGGTTCAAGAGGAGCCTTTGATTTTTGAACAGGGAGGAGAGGGAAGACAAGGCTACTCTCTGCCCCGGTGGGATGTGGAAGAGGTTGAGGCCACCAACTACATTTCTCCAAAACTTCTGCGAAAGGAGTTGGAGGGATTCCCCCAACTGAGTGAAGTGGATGTGGTCCGCCATTTCACCCGGCTCTCTCAGTGGAATTACGGCGTTGACGGCGGATTTTATCCACTGGGTTCCTGCACGATGAAATACAATCCAAAGGTGAACGAGGAGATTGCCAGACTGAAAGGGCTTGCTCTTCTTCACCCCTATACTCCGGAAGATCTCTGCCAAGGGGTCTTGAGGCTGATGTATGAGATCGAAGGTTTTCTCGCAGAAGTAACGGGCATGGATCGTGTCACCCTGCAGCCTGCCGCAGGAGCTCATGGAGAGTTGACCGGTATGATGATGATCAAGGCCTGCCTTGAAGCCCGAGGAGAGAAGAGAAAAAAGGTGATGGTTCCTGATACAGCCCATGGAACGAACTGTTCCACCTCGACCATTGCTTCTTTTCAGATGATGGAGATCAAATCGAACGAAAGAGGGGTCATCAGCCCGGAAAAGGTTGCTGAATTGATGGATGAAGAAGTGGCAGCCATCATGGTGACCAATCCCAATACCCTTGGCCTCTTCGAGGAACATTTAAAAAAGATCGCAGAGATTGTCCACCGCAAGGGAGGGTTCGTCTACTGTGACGGAGCCAATCTCAATGCCCTGATGGGAATCGTGAAGCTGGGAGAGATCGGGGTCGATGTGGTCCATATCAATCTGCATAAAACTTTTTCAACGCCTCATGGCGGCGGAGGGCCTGGAGCAGGTCCGGTGGCGATCAAGAAGGAACTGACTCCCTATCTTCCCATTCCGGTGATCGAGAAGGATGGGGATTCCTTGCGGCTTGATTATGACCGGCCTCATAGCATTGGAAAGGTGAAAGCCTTTTATGGAAATTTTGGGGTTGTCCTCAAAGCCTATGCTTATGCCCTTTCCATGGGCGGAGAGGGTCTCAAAAGGGCCAGTGAGATGGCCGTGCTCAATGCCAATTACCTGATGAAGAGGTTAAAGGATCATTACTATCTTCCCTATGATCGCTTCTGCATGCATGAATGTGTTTTTACGGATCGACTGCAGGAGAAAAATCATGTCTCAACCCTCGACATCGCCAAGAGACTGATCGATTACGGTTTCCATCCACCCACGATCTATTTTCCCTTGGTCGTGAAGGGCGCCCTGATGATAGAGCCCACGGAGACGGAGAGCAAAGAGAGCCTTGACCAGTTCATTGAGACAATGATGGTGATTGCAAGAGAGGCTCAGGAGAACCCCGACCTTCTCCGGCAGGCTCCCCGGAGGGTCAAAGTGAGGAGGCTTGATGAGGTCCTGGCCGCCAGAAAACCGAAACTGAGATGGACCCAAGAAGGATAAATCCGAAGCACGAAATCCTAAATCCGAAACAAATCTGAATGACCAAAACTCAAAAATCATAAACGGGGCGCAGCAATTTAGCCTTTTGAAAAAGCATGGTAGTGTAGGCCCTTGTGACCGTATGAATAACTTTTTCAAAGACCTGAAGTGTTGCGAGTGAATAAGAAGAACTGTTTTGGACATTGGGTCATTCGAGTTTAGAATTTGTTTCGGATTTCGATATTCGAATTTCGGATTTGAAGATAGTCCAAGCAGAATCTGAACCGTTTCCCCATAGATGGATGGTTCCAAAAGGCTACATCACAGATTTAGGATTGGTCGATTATGGGAAGGCCTGGGAACTCCAGCGCCAATTGTGGTCAAGGCGGATGGAAGGAGAAATGCCGGACCTGTTGCTCCTTCTCGAGCACCCTCATGTGATCACTTTGGGAAGGCGGGGAAACCGATCCTATCTGATCGCCTCCTCGGAAGAATTGGAGAAGATGAAAGTCCCCATCTTCCATGTGGAACGCGGCGGCGATGTGACCTACCACGGCCCCGGACAGATGGTGGGATATCCGATTCTGAATTTGAAGGAATATGGATATCGTCTCATCCGTTACGTGGATCAGGTTGAGGAGGTCATCCTTCGTGTCCTTAATGATTTTGGGATTGAAGGGAAAAGAGATGCCCTAAACCGGGGGGTCTGGGTAGGCCGGGAAAAGATCGCCTCCATTGGGGTGGCTATTAAACGGTGGGTCTCTTTCCACGGCTTTGCACTCAACTATGATACGGACTTGAAATACTTTGACCTGATCCATCCCTGCGGCCTCGAAGGAGTCAAGATGACCTCTATGGGAAAGGTCCTTGGAAGGAAGATTTCCCGAAAGGACGTGTTTGAGAAGATCTGTTACCATTTTAAACAGATCTTCGAAAGGGACTGGGAAGAGATAACGCTCGACCAAATCAAAGGTTTATTCCCATCGGAGCGATCCTTATAGTGAGCGTCTTAAATAAGAAGACAAACCCCGAACTGTCATTGCGAGCGAAGCGAAGCAATCTCAGGAGATTGCTTCGTCACTTTGTTCCTCGCAATGACAACTTTCTCTTGTCGTTCACTATAAAAAGCATATGAATCCGAAAAGAGTGGTGGTAATTGGGGGTGGTCCGGGTGGTTATGTGGCAGCAATCCGGGCTGCTCAGTTGGGAGCCAGGGTCACCCTGATTGAAAAGGATAGGATTGGAGGCACCTGCCTCAATCGAGGATGTATCCCCACAAAGGCACTCCTCTCTGACGCGAAACTCCTTCGCTCCCTCAAACGGTCTCCGGTCTTTGAATCCCTTTTATCGGAAGGTTTCAACCCTATTCATCCGATGATGGAGCGGAAGAAGAAGGTTGTCCAGGAGATGGTGAGAGGAGTGGAACTGCTTCTTCAATCCTATCGAATCACCGTGAAAAGCGGTCAGGCGGACCTCTTAGGAACGGATCAGATCGTTTTCCAGGATCGAGAGGGAAGACAGGAGACCATCGTTGCCGACGGAATCATCCTTGCCCCGGGTTCGCAAACGAAGGTCCTCCCGGGTCTCACTCCAGATGGAGAAAGGATCATTACCAGTGATGAGATTCTGGAGATTGGAAAGATTCCCAGGGAGATCCTGATTGTGGGCGGGGGCTATATCGGTGTTGAGTTTGCCACCCTGTTTAGCACCCTGGGATCAAAAGTGACGATCGTCGAGATTCTTGATACGATCCTGCCCGGCCTTGAAGGAGAACTGGTCCGAAATCTCCGGAGAATCTTTGAAAAAGAGGGGGTGAAGATTCATACCCAGTCCTCAATCGAGAAGATTCATGATCAGGGAGAAGAACTGAGAGTGGACCTGAAAACACCCCAGGGCATAGAAAAAGTGGTCGTTGATAAGTTACTTCTATCGGTGGGAAGGGGACCCAATCTGGCTCTCGACTTTTCAAAAGCAGGGGTCAGAGTGTCTGCTTCAGGCATTCAAGTGAATCGCCGGATGGAAACGACCGCACCCTATATTTATGCTATCGGAGACGCGATCGGAGGACTGCTCCTTGCCCATGTTGCATCAGAGGAAGGGATCATTGCGGCTGAGAACCTGATGGGCATGGATCGCCAGATAGAGGATCGACAGATTCCCACCTGCATCTTTACCTACCCGGAGATTGCGTCGATTGGCCTCCCGGAGAAGGAAGCGAGAACCAGAGGAGAGATCAGAGTGGGTCGGTTTCCGTTCCGTTCTAATCCAAAGGCCTTAATCTCTGAAGAGACCGAGGGTCTCATCAAAGTGGTGGCGGCACGGGAAACTGATGAGATCCTGGGGGTCCATATCATTGGCCCTGAAGCAAGCACCCTC
>DATIGG010000406.1:0-3499 GCA_035454825.1 Thermodesulfobacteriota bacterium
GGTCGCTGAAAGACAATGTCCCTTCAGCTTTCAGTACTCTGTGGAGCTCTCGCAGGACTTCATCAGGGCGAACAAGATTATGGAAGACATCATACAACAGGACCGTGTCCACACTATTATCCGGGAGCCCGGTTCGGCAATCAGACTCCATGGTCTCGATGTTCTCGAACCTTTTGCGTTTCGCAATCTTCTTGACCTCATGAATGGCAAGTGGATGTATGTCGAGCGCATGAATCTTACCGGAAGGCCCCACCAATTCTACGAGTGGCGCAATGTATCCCCCAGGGCCGCAGCCGAAGTCGAGCACGACAGATCCAGGTTCTATTCCGGCCTCCTTCAGCACATCTGACCGAGGTCGAAGCAGATTCCGCACCTTGAACATGAGACTCATGAGCTTGAAACCCAAGCTAGACATTGGCTTTGTCAAGGCATCTCTCTCCTTCACTGCAATTCAGACAGTAATGGGTCTTCCAGAGAGGGAATGGGGCGACCGGTGTAAGCCTGCCATAGACCATTAATCTAACGACCAAGGATTTTCCTGTAGATCCCCAAGAAAAGATTTTTGCGCGTCTTGATTTTTTCTTGACTTTTTCTTGGCCATCTGTATGCTATTAAATTATGGGCATACAGAATAAAAGGGATCGAGAGAGATTCAGTCAGCTTCGGCAGAGTCTTCTTCATCTGGCCGACGAGATCAGGGGGCTTGTCGAACCATTTTTTTCTGATCGGCCGGTGATCAAAGGGACGGTCTATGAGTTGAAGCGCAGGTGTGGAAAGCCGAGATGTAAATGTGCTCGGGGGGAGCTCCATGGACGCATGGTGGTCAGCGCCAGCGAAGGAGGCAAGACCCGATTAGGAGTTATTCCCCATGGGTTTCTTGTTGAGGTTCAAGCGAAGGTGAGACGTTATCAGGAACTGCGGCAGGTTCGAGCCCGGCTGGGAGAGATTTATCGGAAGATGGTGAGGGTGATGGATGAGATGGAGGGGATGCGCCGGGAGGAGTTATCTTCATTAGGGAAGAGAGGGAGTGGAGGGGATTAGCCGGGATGGACCTGGTGATCTTCGAGCAAAATAAGCCTTTCGTTCTGGAGGCCCTTGGCGATGGAGATTTTGACTACATAGAGGCTGCCAGTGAGGTATTTGAGACGGATTTTTTCCGCTTCATTAAGGGGAAGAAAATTCTGGATCAACTTTCACAAAGCTATCCCAATCCCCGAAAGAAAGACGATGTGCCCCTATGGCTGTATGTAGCGAGCAACCTTTCTATGCGGTTGCATGGGGTTCACTCCTTCAACAGTTTTCCCCTACTGGTGCGCTCTGGAGGGATGCTCAATGCCTTTGGACCCAGGGCCGGGCGAAAGGTGAGCCATCCGGATACCGGAGATGTGACCATTGTCTGTGAGGGCTTCAATAAGAAGAATCACTATGACCGGCAGACCCCTTGTGACCAGGACTTTCTTCGCAAGGTGGCGAAGGACACGGATGCTGAGGCTCTGACGAAGTGGTTTTGTGATGATGCGCTAAGAGTGTTTCGCAACCAGCGTGTTTTTGACAAGGAAGGGATCTTCATAGGAGATGCCTCCTATCTCTTTGTACCCGACAATCCAAATTATGAAGGCTCGGTGAAGCTTCTTTTTGATGAGCATAATCATCCTGTCGGCTTGGAGCAGTACGAGGAACTGAGCGATGAAGCGAAGATCCGATGCCAGTGGCGGCGCTGCTATAAGATGGTGACCCTGTTGCATACGAACCGAGCTCTGGATTTCTTTATCTTTGTCGCCCTAAGGGTTGTTCCGGGTAACGAGCACGAGTGTCCAGTTCTTTATGAACTTGTCAGAGAGTTTGCGGAGGGAGCGGGAAAGGGAGTGATGAAAAGGCTCATCCTGGACCGGGGTTTCATAGATGGCGAGGCGATCTCCAGGTGCAAAAAGGACTATGGCATTGATATCCTCATTCCGGTTCGTCGCAACATGGATATCTATGGGGACGCTATGGCCCTTTTCCGTCTCCCTGAAGTGGATTGGGTTTGCTGTAAAGTCCCCCCGGCAGAGATGAGGGAGCCGGCCCGGCCCCGACCCAAAGCGATTGTAAAACGCGAGAAAAAGCGGCAGGAAAAACTTAAGGAGCTCAAAGAGGCAAAGCCATCCCCGCCCTTGGAAGAGACTCTGGTGAAGACGGAGACGGCGGCCATAGGGCAGTTCACAAGCTGGCAGTCTTGTACGGTGCCGCTCAGTGTTGTGGCAAACCGTGAGCACTACGCCGATGGCCATGAACAGATCTGGCTGCTGATCGACACCAAAGAGGTCCACAACCCATGCCAGGCCCGAGAAGATTACCATCTTCGAACAGCCACAGAAGAAAGATACCGTCAACTCAAGTGCTTTGCCGATCTAACCAATTTTACCTCTCGCGCCTTCTCGATGGTAGTCAACCAGGTCGTCTTTA
The DNA here is from genome assembly GCA_035454825.1 of Thermodesulfobacteriota bacterium. GTDB lineage: Bacteria > Desulfobacterota > BSN033 > BSN033 > UBA1163 > DATIGG01. Next base: position 2,446 of record DATIGG010000406.1, read on the forward strand.
TCATGCTGAGCTATAATCTGCTTCAGCTCTACCTCTTGCGCCAAGCACGCAAGGAACTGAACAAAAAGACTCCACCTCGTATTCGCCAGCAGTTACTGCCTTCGGACAATCACATTATCGTTTACTGGCAAAGCTATTACGGCTTGTTTACTCCCCTTGAATTTGCTGAAACCATAGCCACGCTCGGGGAGCAGGCACGAAAGAAAATAGCAGAGAAGTCCCGCCGTCTCCGTCGTGAGTTGAATGGGGCCATGACAAACCCTCGCCCACCGTAGATCCCCCTTCCATAATGAACAGAGGGCGATGCAATCCCTGCCGGTGCTCTTATTTGAGGCTTTTCCTGTTTTTACCAAAATCTGCAGGCTAAAGGGTAAAGCCACGGATGGAGCGCTTACTTTCCAACCCGGCAGGATCCCTATAGAGAGCAAGACTGCCGAGATCTTAAGAGTTGACAAAATATCCCTGCAGATTTGGGTAAAAACAGGAAAAGCCCTCTGTTGGAACCCACCAGCTTAACGCCTGCCCAGGAAAAACACCGCTCCAGTATGCAGGCAAAAGTGCAGCCGTCAGGAGAAGCAAAATAGTGTCTGAATCACAGAGGCAAATAAAGGGTCTGGACATCCCTCCCAAATAAGTCTATCCTTCCTTTAATCCCCAGACAATTCAGTCTTCCGGTTAATTTTCAACATAACCCTAACCTTCTGGATCAGGGTATGAAAACAAGCCACCGGAAGGGTTTTAAACTCAAGCCTTCAAGGGACATTTTTGTCCTTTGGAGGCTCTTTTATTTTAGGGAGTGATCCCATGAACACACAGAATTTCAAACGTAAGCTGACCGCTGTCTTCAGTGCCGATGTCGTCGGTTACAGCCGACTCATGGGAGAAGATGAAGCGGCAACGGTGAAGACCCTGGAGGCATACAAGCAGGTCATGTTCGTCCTCATCAAGCAGCACCGGGGGCGGGTTGTGGATTCTCCAGGGGACAATGTGCTCGCAGAGTTTGCCAGCGTGGTCGATGCGGTCCAGTGTGGGGTCGCGGTGCACAAGGAGATCC
>DATIGG010000407.1:0-8007 GCA_035454825.1 Thermodesulfobacteriota bacterium
TGTAAACTTCTTCATAATCTTCCTCGCAGATCCAATCTACCTGACCTGAGTGGATTGCTCCTACGATGCGGATTATCGGTTAAAGATTTCTAGCCCTGCTTGGCTCTATGGACAGGTCGAATCCGGGCACTGGGAGGAAAAGTTTTCAATAATCAAATAATTCTGTAGTAACACTCGAGCGTAAAACCGACGAATCGGCCGGGAAGGAACTTTCAGGATTTGAGACATGATGATCTGCCCCCTCTGAAGCTTCTCCGACAGCACAGGGATTTCCCCCTTCAAAAGGCCACTTCGCGATACCGAAATCGAATCAATGAAGAAGTTCTACCTCAGCGCCTTCCGGCTGAAAGGTCGGAAATCCCGTCATCAACTTAAAATAAACCGGGAAGATTAAATTAAAATGGTCCCAATTCCCGCTGCCATCATGCACGGATTGGGATACTCAGCATCGTTCCAGTCCTCGCCGTAATGCTCGTCACTCTTCGTACGAATCCCTTAGAGCGCGCTATACCATACGAAACTGGGCACTACTGGAAGGAACGCTTTCTCCCTAACTTCTCAACGCTCCGGTAAGCTGCGGGCGCTCAGTCTTTTTCCAGGCGAGCCGTCAGCTTCAGCCTGTGGTTAGGTGGCTGCTTCTTTGAAGTAGATCCCAAGTGGTCATACGCGTTCTTTCTTTTTGGCAACTGCCTCGACACTCAGGACCCCAGACCCCCTGGATGCGATATACAGAAAGACGAAGCAGTACAGGACAACGAGCTCGCCTTTGTTGAGGATTGGCCAAAACCCCTTGGCCGCGTGCGCTATGATGTAGGCAATTGCCATCTCACCACTTGCAATAAAGGCAGCATAGCTCGTCCAAAGTCCAATGGCCACGAGGCCGCCTCCGACAAACTCGATAATGCCCGCCGCAAGAAGCATAGGGTTGGATACTTGGCTCTGCCCACCGAGCATGCCGAACAGTTTCTGAACCCCATGGCATGCGAAGAGCAGTCCGACCATCAGACGCATAACTGCGTAGAGAAAGTCTGAATATTTGCTCAACCACCGGTCCATAAGTCCTCTTTTCGCAGGAGGTTTTGAGAGAGATACATCGCTTCCCAACTCCCGATTGCAAACGCTCAGGCTGAGCTGCGGGCACTCAGGAACTTCGCCAAGTGAGCCGTCAGCTTCAGCCTGTGGTTAGCCACTACTGGGATATGGTTCTCCCTAATTTTGTACGTGGGAAAGAAATACGATCATACGGGTGCGGGCTTTTTTTATCGGACCTAGATGCCCATCTATCTCACCTCCTTTCCGACTTGGTTCATTCCTTGTCCTTTAGAATAAAAAATAAACCACAGCAAACGCCCACGACGATGGCGCATTGCACCATTAGTCGAGAGGTATCGATACGGGGCGTCCCTTCGACGCCATACGGTTTGTAGGTTGGTGGTGACAAAATAAAAGCATAAGGCCCAGATCTATTTACAACACCGCTTCCTTCGAAACTGAAATTCCACGGAGGGAAAAGGCCCATAAGTGCGAATATAAATATTCCAACCAATAATATGTATTTCTGCTTTTTATTCATAATCTATATCCCCCATCCCTCACGCCTCCTTTCCCTTCCATTCTCCGCACCAATCATCAGGAGTAACGTAGGGAAAGATGAAATCTCCATACGATCCTCGGAGTGCGTATTGGGGAGGAAAACGTTTGCAGAATCCCTTGAGGAGTGTAACAATTTCCCCGTACTCGTTCTTTCTTGTAAATTCTGAATACTCGCAACTCTTGCAATTTCTTTCCATCCCTCACGCCCCCTTTCCGGGCTTGTGATACCTGAGTGCATTTGATTGTTAGGGTGAGCGGTTTCTTTCTTCATCGCTCCCCTCGTTGGATGTCACGACATGAAGAACTGTCAATGGGTCGGTATGGCTTTACTTGAACGGAATTTAACAGTCGGCATGGGAGATTGCAAGAAATGGCGGGGGGGATGCCCCGGCATAGTATGGATTATTGGTTTTTTTCACTCCCTCCTTGCAAACGGGAAATGCAATAGCGATGCCGCCTTCCTTTTTGCGTCTTCGCCACGCCTGTCATACCGGGTTGTGGTAGAAGGATCCATCACCTTCCGAATGAATTGACGGAAATTGGCGCATTAAATCGAAATAGACAGGAAATATTAAATTAAGATGGTCCCAATTCCTGCTGCCATCACGAAGGCGGTTGTTTGCACGGGACATTCACAATGTACAAGTGGTTATGTGTATCGTGGGCAGGTCAGCCCACAAAGGTGGTTCCCAATTTGCGCGTTTCCACGAGGGGATAATTCCTATCCTCTAATAATTTGTTCCAATTGCAGACCGACGATATCCGTGTGCACTTGCATCCACAAAGGCAAGTGATCCGAAAGTTGAAAGGTGAACTTGTCTTTCGTCATGTCCGGGAATAAAGCGTCCGGAAACAAAGGTCTAAAGTCATTCATGTAAAAAATCCAGGATTCCTCCCTCATTCGTGAAGTTCTCCGGATAGATCGGGTAATGAAGAATCTGATCGTAGCGCTTGTTTTTCGCGAGGTCCGTGCCAAAATTAGACTGCGCAAGTGCCGTCGGGATCTGAAACCCCCTGCTCGTTATAGCATTGAAAAGATCACTCTGAAGGCTCGGGATGTTAAAGTCCCCCATGACAATGAGGTCCTTGTCTTCTTTAGCTTCTTCTTTGCGCTTCCCCTCGACCCAATCGGCCAGCATCAGGAGTTCTTTTTTCCTTTCCTTATTGCTCTTTCCCCACTTGATGTGGGCTGAGATCACCACGAAGTCGAAATTTCCAGACCGAAAAGACGCCATGTAGGGACTCCGCCACCAGGAAGATTCCGGAAGATACTCTTCTCCCTTTTTTTATCGCGGTGGATTCGCCTCAGCTGCCAATCCATTAAACGTCACCGCACGTTTGTCGTAAATAAAGGCTAGCCGCTCCCGATTCCCACCCGCGTCGCGAATCATGTCGGAGTAAACAACCCGCCAATAGGGTCCTAAGATCGGCAGGACGCGCCCAAGGTCCGTGAGATCATCACGAAGCTCCACAATGCTGATCAAGTCAAACTGCCCGAGGATCTCGGCGATGTAATGAATCGCGGCATCGCTCCTTTCCTTTTTTCCGAATTCGCGGATATTCCATGTCGCGATGTTAAATGTTTCGTCGAGCTTCGAAGGAGGAATTTTAGCGGCTTCGATGCGAGCTTGAAGCGCCACCAAACCTTTAGCGATTTCTGTAGATAGAGGACCGTAGACATCGTGGAACATGGGCCTGCTCCTTTCGCTGAGAGGAATAGTTGGCATCGCAAATGCCCAGGAAAAGGCAATAGTCTACCTCCGGAGGCACTTATGGCGCCGAAGGGGGGACTCGAACCCCCACGGGTTTCCCAACCACCCCCTCAAAAAACCAATAGTGACGAATATGGAGGCGATTTCTGTATATGAATCGCCTCGTTACAAGTATACAGAAATTTCATTATTGCAATAATTATCACGTTTTTACACCCCTTTTCTGGAAATCTGCCCAAAATCTGCCCAATGAAACTGATTCTCACTGGAGCGGATACTGGCACGTTCCTGGGTGCTGGAACAACAAATCAGCCCTTAGCCGGCGGAACCAGAATCTCGATGTCGTAGCGGTTGAAGATCTCCGTGACCTTTGCCATGTCCGGTGGTTCGTTTGCCGGCAGCGCGCACAGTTCCTCGAAGAACTTCTCGAAGTTCGAGCCGGGAATGACCGTAAACAGGGCCCGGGTGGGCTTTTTGCTGATATTGCCGAAACCGTGAGGACGGAGCCTCGGGAAGTTAACCACGGCGCCTCGTCTGGCAGTGTGGGTCCTGCCGTCCAGGACAATTTCATATTCTCCTTCGATGACATGAATGAGTTCATCTTCATGCCGATGAACATGAGACGGGACTACAACACCGGGAGGAGTCAGGGCCTCGAAGACATAAAAATCTCCTCCCGTCTCGGAGCTTGATAGCTTGAGCCTGACTTCGTTGCCAAGCGCAAACATTTTCCGCCCCTTGTTCGCGGGAATCACTATCGGTTTGCCTTTCGGGTGTTCCATGGCGCTCCCTACTGAAAAAGCATCGAAGGTAACTATAAATAAGACTCACAAGAACAAAGGAGGGTCGCGTCCTAAGGCTAATGAAACTGTTCAAACACGCTAGGGGAACTCATCGTCCAGGAGGTTGACCAATGACTCCAATCTCCGACACGCCATCCCCTGCTATTCCTTCACTAGATCATAACGACGACGAGAGCGGTCTCCACAAGGACTATGAACAATGGCTGGAGCGGCTTGCACCCCACGAACCGGTTTCGCAGAACCTCCACAACCGGACTGGGGAGGACAACGGGGACGCGCACCTCAAGCGCCAGGTGATGGGACGCGAGGTGGTTGTGGCGGTCACGGGCGGAAAACTCGACTTCGGCCCTTGGGAGCAGATCTTCTACGGTGAGTTCGACGGGGGGCGGCGCAAGCGGGTGCTGGTCAAGGTCATCGGCGAGTGAGGCTTCGAACCCATGGGTCGGTTCGTTAAGCTGAGATGGAGCAAACATCACCCGATATCCTAATAGGCATCGGCAAAATCCGTGTCGAAAGAATGATTACGTCGTCTTTTCGGTTCGTGCGGCTTCCCCTCTGAAACCGACTGGGACATCCTGTAGATCTTTACACTATGATTGGGGCGGACCGATTGCTAAAGGCAGATTATGGCCGTTTACATGGCCCGGAGTGAACATGAGATGGGGCGGGGGTGTGTTAAACGTCCGAAAAGGAAAAGCCCGGCACGGATTGCCGGGCCCCCCCAAGGCGCGGTGAACTTCGGTGTGGCGTTCCGGTCGTTTGGTTACCTGACTTCCGACTGCAACCCCACTTCTTTTCAACGACTAGCAGAGCCAATCCCAGCCAAGCAAATCTTTTCAACTCCACGCCAGCCGACGCGCCCTACAAGAAACATATAACAAAGTTTTAAATTTGTTGTCAACGAGTATTTACCGGTCTCGTAGCCTGCCACCTACATTTCTTCTAGGGACCTGGTAGCCCATCCTCGCTCCGATGAGGGGCTGATCCTCACACAACTTTCTCTCTGTACCACTTCACAACTCGAGAAATGGCTACATGGACAATCCACGGATTATGGAATAAGTTTTTAGGAAAGGTAAAAAATCTATTCGGAGAGCAATCCCGATAACAAATATCCTCTGTTAACAAAAAGTTTACCTATGACATGGGATTGGTATTGATTATACTTGGTATAAACTGCAACAGGGATGGTGTGGATACGAAAACCTACACTGTCTACCGTGTCGATTACAGGACCAATAAGCATGAACTTATCGGAAAGGTGGTGGATCGTCGGAGGGGAGAGCGGTATAATAATGCCGCAGACATGTTGCGATTGGCCAAAAAAATATACGCAACTTCGTCGATTGATTCAAACATATACATAATCAATGAGGGTTTCCCACGAGGGCCTTTATTTTAGGGCGCATAGGCCATCCTCGGCCCGATGAGGACCATCCCTACACACCATCCGATTTCTAGTGTGACTCGGCTGGGGTATCAATAATTTTCCTCGATCAGGCAATAAGTGTGTGTGGGCCAAACGTTGGCACCCAGCCAAACGGGTTTCCCCGCAAAACCCCTTCCACCAACGGTTTGAAGGCGGCAGGGGACATAAGTATTATCTGTTGACATTGACTCGGTGTTTGCGTATCCAGAAAACATTGGGCCCGTCCCTCCGGTAAACCAACCCGTTTATCCATAAGGTGTCCGGCAACCTTCGGGCAACCGTTTGTTCTTTCGACTGAACGGAGGGTCTGAAATGCATACCCGGGTAACGGTAACAAAGATGATCAGATGAGCAACGGTTATTGTGACTTTGTTTTCTGTGGCAGTCTTCTTGTTCCAGTTGGCTCCCTATTGAATTCTTTTATTCCCTCCTTGCATTCGGGAAATGCAGTAGCGATGCCGCCTTCCTTTTCGCTTCCTAAATTCCGCGTCAACACCCCCATGCGAATACACCTTTTTCACCCCGATAAAATAGGTTGTTTGCACGGGGTTTGCGGTCGGTACTTCTTCTGATAAAATTCCCCTCGTTCGGTTTGCTAGACCCCGAGAGGGCAGGTCATGAGCAATGTCTCATAGAGTATGCCCTTGGTGGGTTGGCTATTTCCTGGCAACCCCCCTCAGACGTCTCGTGCATGACCCTGCTACGATTCTCCGGCCCTTCGTGACCGAGGGAATGACCGTGGTCGAGCCTGGCCCCGGGATGGGCTTCTTCACGATGGAGCTGGCACGTCTTGTCGGTCGCTCTGGAAGGGTCGTAGCCATAGATGTGCAGCCGAAGATGCTTGTGGAACTCAGGCGTCGCGCTGGGAAAGCCGGACTGATCGACCGGATCGAAGCAAGACATGGCCCAGGAGACAATCTGGGCATCGATGACCTCAAAGGGCGGGTGGACTTCGTGCTTGCATTCGCCGTGATCCATGAACTACCCAGCGCCGAGAGGTTCTTCGCCGAAGTATCCACAGCGTTAAAACCTGGACGCAGGTTTCTGATGGCAGAACCGCGCTTCGGGATATCTGCGCAAGAGTTCTCGGCCACCTTGCAGACCGCCGATCAAAATGGTTTTCGTGTGGTCTCCCGGCCTGTTATCCGATGGGCCCGATCGGCGGCCCTGGTGAAGGTCTAACACCTCGCACCGATGCAAGCGGGGAAGCTCGTTTTCCGCCTGCCCACAACCTGAATGTCATTTGCGATCACGGGGAATTCTTGGGAGTCTCACCCCATCCAACTGGTATGGAATATCCGATTGTGAACCGGCAACCCAACCGACGACCGCAGGGAGGATAAGGAGGTGATTGGAGGCATGATCCGGAGATACGGTATTGACCGTAAGCACGAAGTTGATCGCCTGGAATCCGAGCGAACGGAGTTTCTCTCGGGCGGCGGACGCGATCTCCGGATGTTTGCCCAACCCGTGGATGCGCCAACCCTTCGGACGTGAAGACGCGTTCGACATGTATAAATGATACCGTTGCACGGCGTACAGGCATTCCATTCTTTCACCTGCGGATCGCCTCCGCGCGGACTACGACGTATACTGCTTGCTCGACATGGACAACTCCTCGGGAGGGAGAAGGTGACCCCCTCCGGCAGGAACAAGCCTTGCATGGCATGCAATGCATGCAGTGGTAAACGCCGATAGAAGGTATTGCATGTCGCCGGCAGGCACGGTCCTGAAGAAGGGGGATGACGATGCGGAAGGCCCGTTTTTCAGAGGAGTGGCGAACCGGAATTGTTCATTATCATTGTTGAGAAAGGTGCTTGCCTAACCCATGTGCCGAATCAATGCTCTGTCACCCACCTGCCACTGGCTTCGTTTGACGGCTCTCTGTATATTCATCATCTCTTTCTCCGGCTGCGCTTCAATGAAAAGTGTTCAGACAGCATTGCCTTTTCCAGGCCATCGCGAAAAGGAGATCGAGCGAAACAAGTTCCCGGTTGCACGAGGAGAAGACGTCATTGGCCGGCTGGCGATCGTCCGGCTTAAAATGGGGGATACGCTCCCGGATATTGCCCGGCACTTCAGTCTGGGGATCAATGCAATCAGTGCGGCGAATCCGGGGGTGGATGTATGGGTACCTGAGGCCGGAGAGCGTGTCCTATTACCTCTGAGTTTTATCCTGCCGGACACTCCCAGAAAAGGGATTGTGGTCAACCTGGCCGCCATGAGGCTCTTTCAGTACAAAGAGGATGGGATGTCTCTGTCGGTAACGACCTACCCGATCGGTGTCGGCACCAGTGAGCGGCCTACCCCCACGGGCACCATGCATGTGGCGCGCAAGGCAGTCCGGCCGACCTGGCATGTTCCTGCTTCGATTGCCAAGGACCATCGCGAGAAAGGGGATATTCTCCCCGCAGCCGTCCCGCCGGGGCCTGAAAATCCCTTGGGAGAATACGCGCTCTATTTGAGCAAA
>DATIGG010000408.1:0-4937 GCA_035454825.1 Thermodesulfobacteriota bacterium
TAATTATCCGGTCCTTCAACAATCGCAAATGAAATTCGTCACCCAATCATCTCCTTTTTCGATTGTTCAGCCTTTCAAATCTTTATTTTTGAACGACCCGTGGTTTCCATTGGGTCACCGATTTCTCATCGATCAGGATCAGTCCTTTATCGATCTTATTAGGAATGACATCAGGTGGATACTTGAGACAACCCCCTTTAATCCCCTTCAGCGTCTCCAGGTTCCACTCGGTATAGCAGGAATTGCAGACGATCAGCTTATCCTTAATGTGGAACTTGGTTGACCGGCAGGGCTCACAGACGCTTACCGCTGTGACGATATTGCCTCCGTCAGTGATATAGGAAAGAAGCGGGATCTTAACCCCGTTGCCTTCGTACTCGAATCGAACGATCTTCTTTTCTTTCACAAAATCGAGGGGAATGGAGATTTTACCATTCTCCATTTTAGCGGAGACGTCGGTCATTCGGATTGCCTTGGACCAGTATTCCGTCTTATCACTCGCACGGGGTGGCGAGGGGGCCAGGGGCTGAGCTCCTGTATCCCCCGGGAGTATCCAGATCGGAGCTGTTTCGATTGCGACGGCCACGATCGCGACGAGGAAGAAGATGCGAGAAGACATCGTCTTTCTTTTGGACAAACCATTTGCATTGAGAACTTTTGTTTGATGTTCCTGGCAAGCTTTCATAAGATAATCCTCCTCTCAAGGTTCTTCAGGCCATCGCCGGTTCCTGTTCAAGTCTTCAAATCGTTTCCACTCACGCTACCGTCTTTGAGAAAGATCGTCCGGGTTGAGCAGGCCGTGTTTTCCGGATTGTGGGTGACCATGATGATCGTCTGGCCTTCCTCGCGGAGGCTTTTGAAGAGATCCATGATCTCCTTGCCGGTCTTTGTATCGAGGTTCCCTGTAGGCTCATCGGCAAGAAGAATCGGAGGGGCATTGACCAGAGCCCTTGCAATGGCGACCCGTTCCTGCTCCCCGCCGGAGAGCTGATCGGGAAGCCTCTTCGCCTTGGCCCTCAATCCAACCTTCTCCAGAATCTCCTCAGCCATCTTCTCCTGTTCTCTGTTTGACCTTTTGGTAATCGAAAGAGGTAGCATCACATTTTCGATCACTGTAAGGTAAGGAATGAGCTGGAAAGACTGGAAGATGAAACCAAGGTATTCCCGCCTGAAATCGGCGAGCTTTTCCAAAGGCAACCGATAGATGGGGATTTCATCTACCACCAAACCCCCTTCTGTGGGGTGGTTGAGGCCACCCAGAATGGTCAGAAGAGTCGATTTTCCTGAGCCGGAAGGGCCCATCACCGAGACAAATTCTCCTTTCTCAATGTTCAGATCCACATTGACAAGGGCCCTGACGCACTCCTCACCGCCATTATAGGTTTTAGATAATTTTTTAATCTCGATCAGACTCATAAAAAATCCTCCTTAAGTCCCATAAAGTCGCAGAGCGCAGAGCGCACGGCGCATGGTGTTTTCCTGCACTTTCTCTCTTACGCTTTGCTCTTTGCGCTATGCCCTTTGCGTTCTTGTTCTTATAGTGATCTCAATGCCGCTGTGGGATCCATCTTCGAAGCCTGAATTGCCGGATAAGCGCTTGACAGCACCCCGATCAGAGCGGAAAGAAAGATTGCTCCAATGGCAAGCAACGGATCGATAGTGATTCTTCCTGCCTTGATCCCCGTCAGAGCAGGTCCCAGCAATTGAGAGATTCCGAGACCGAAAACATATCCGATCACGCCGGCCATGAATCCAACGATCAGGGCCTCCAGAAAGATGATTCTGACCACATGGGATTTCCGGAACCCGATAGCGCGAAAAATTCCGATCTCCCGTTTCCTTTCATTAACCGCTGCCATCATATTGGTAAAGACGATGAGGCCTCCGATCAGTAGAACGATGATCGATATTCCGATGGAAAATTTCTTGAAGTGGTCTAATGCTTCCATCTTCGTCTGCAAGGTCTGCTTGATTGCCGTCACTTTGGCATGAGGCATCTTTTCAGAGATCTGCCGGACAATGTCTTCAATGGGACAGGTGTTGCAGTAGGCAGAGATCTCGATCAGACTCAGGGCTCCGGGTTTCTTCATCGCCTCCTGCACCAGGGTAAGGTTCCCGAAGATGAGAAAGTCATCCTGGGACCCGGTTTCCTCGAGAATCCCTGACACTCGGACCTTTTTCCCGTTGACAGAAAGGGAGTCCCCCGTGCTTTTGAAAAGTTTCACCGCTGCCTCATTGCCAAGGAGCACCTCCTCTTCCGTCTTCGGCGCGGCTCCGTGAATCTTCCACCATTTCTTCAATCGTAATTCTTCTCCAAACTGAACGCCCATCAATGGAACTCTCTTCCCTTCCATTTCCATCACGCCGATCAGTTTGGGTGAGACTGTGGCGATGCTTTCCTGGACCTCGATCTGGCGGATCTTGGGTAGATCCGAGTCCTGAAGGGCCTGTGCGTCAACCGCCACGCCGCCGATGCTCATCCCTCCGTAAGAGAGCGCAAGATCGTCTGAGCGTGGAAGAATAAGGATATTGGCTCCAAACTCATCCAGCTTGTTCGAGATATCCTCATTCATCATCCGTGTGATGGAGATGAGGGTAACCACTGTTGTAATGCCGATGGTAAGGCCGAGGACCAGGAAGAAGACCTTACCCTTTCGCCTCCGGAGATTGTTGATGGAAATATCTTTAAGCCTCATTTAGCGTTTCTCCTTTAGGAATTTGGTTTCTGTAATGCCCGGCCGCCTGAGGGTTCAAGGATTCCAGGGGTCAAGGGTTCAAGTGAAGAAAAAATATACAAGAGTGACATACCCTTGAACCCTTGAATCCATGACCCCTTGAACCCTCTGTGTTAGTTAGACCCGTGGTTTCCATTGGGTGACAATCTTCTCGTCAATCTGGATCTTCTCTTTCTCAATGGTGCTTGGAATGACATCCGGAGGATAATTGAGACAACCCCCCTGGATGCCCTTGAGGGTTTCCAGATTCCACTCGGTGCCACACGCGTTACATACGAGAGTTTTGTCCCTGATATGAAACCGGGTGGATCGGCAGGGCTCGCACATGCTCACCGCCGTAACCAACTTTCCGGTCTGGGTCACATACGAAAGGAGAGGGACCTTAGCTCCATTACCTTCGTATTCAAAGCGCACAATTTTTTTCTCTAAAACCGCTCCGACAGGGATGGAGATTTTTCCATTTTCCAGTTTAGCCGGAACGTCGGTCATAGAGATCTTCTGTCCGTTGTAATTCACGTTACCACTCACCTTCGGTTGAGAAGAGACTCTGGGATCAGAAACGGTATTATTCTGAATGAGCCAGTAGGCAAATCCCGCCAATACAACAATAGCAGCCACGGCAAGAGAGATTGCTCCCCAGGAGAACTTTCCTTTCTTCTCGCCCAGCACCTTCTCTTTCTTATCCTGGAATGTGGAATCCGATAATTTAATCCCACATTTTTTGCAGAACTGGCTCGAATCCTGATTCTTTGTCTGACACTTTGAACATGCTTTCATTGAATGATCCTCCTTTTTTTTATATTTCCTGGATTTCTCCCTGGTTATAAGTCAGGGAGACAACAACTTTCCCATCTTCGATGATATCCACCTGAATGTGGCACCCGAAGTTGGTGACTTTTGCATTGGCCCCTTTCTTCTGGGTATTCTTCTCGTAGTATTCCAGGGCCTTGGCCCTTGCCTCCTTCTCGACCTTTGGATCGAGAGGCTGGACCTTTCCCCCTCCTCCGCACCCGCCTCCGCCGCTTCCGCAGCAGGATGCCTTTGCTGTTGAAACAGGCTCCAATTTCTCGTAGGTCTCAATCTTGGCTTTTGCCTTTACGTCTGTAAGCCATTGGCCGAAGATTTGATTCCCGTTGGCCTGATTGCCCTTGAGGACGACTTTTTCAACGAATTGTGAAATCACCCACCCGGTTCTAAGCTCCGCTCTTAAATCCTCGATGCTTCCTCCGGTCATTTTGATAATATCGTCATCGGACAGACCATTCTTCTTTTTAATGGCCTCCACCTGCCGCTCAATCTCCTCCTCAGGTGCCGAGGTATATCCAGCGGTCTTTGCCTCCTGAAGGAGGATTTTCTCCGTAGCGATCTCATCGAGGATCTCGGTTTTCAGACGGTTCAGATTCTCTTTTCCCGTTTCACCCTGAAAAATGTCCTGTCCGTAACGGTATTCATAAAATTTCTTTGCCCGGTCTATCCTTTTTGAAAACTCTTCTCTGCTGATCGCCTCGCCATTGACCAATCCCACCTCTCTGGATTCGAGATTGTTCATCCAGAAAAATGCGAACACACCGACCAGAATGAGACCTATTCCAGCGAGAACATATCGATTCGAAAACTGGAATTTTCTATTTCCCGGAAGCAGCTTTCCGCAGTGAACACAAAACCGGCTTCCTGTTTCATTCCCCTGGCTGCAGAACGGGCATGAGGCTCTATCGATATTTTCTGAGAAGCTCTCCATTTTTCCCTCCTTGGCGATCATTCCTTAAACAAGGTCATCCTTAAACCCCTTGCGTCCTTTTTCTCCGAGAACTCAACCACCCGTTCCAGTGAAGATGAACCGGCTCTCGAAAAGAGCAGCATCACTGTGTCATACCCCCAAAAGTGGGTATCCAGAGTCTCATTTTCAGATTCCTTTTCTGGATTCCTGCTTCCGCAGGAATGACGACCGTACGGGGACCGGCATAAACGTCCACTTGAAGTTGACAGGCTTTCGAAAGCCCACGACTTCAAGGCGAGGATGGTTTTAACGAATTGAATGGATGATTATCTTATTATAAGATCGATGCGGGCGGACGGAAGACGGATCTTACGAATCCTTGATTGGAGAGAGTGTCAAGGGAAATCCTGATGAAAGAGGAATTGAGGGGCGGCAGATAATCCGAAGCCTCCTGGTAGAGAAAAGAGACGACAGAGCCGGAAGAG
>DATIGG010000409.1:0-11405 GCA_035454825.1 Thermodesulfobacteriota bacterium
CAAAAGATTCATTGATTTCGTTTTGTTCGGCCCATGGTGCATCGTTTTTCTGATTTCTCTGATCGGGCTCCTCGGCGTTCCAGCCCATGCCCAGATAAAGCCTCAAGTTGATCTGAGCGGGAAAAATGTCCTGATCCTGCATGCACTTGAAAGCAGCACACCGCTTAGCTCAGAAACCAACAGAGGGCTCTTAGATACGCTTCGAATCGGCGGGATGCCAGTGGTAAATCTTTTTTTCGAATCGATGGATTTGAGGCGGAACCCAGGCCCGGAGCTCAGAAAACTCCTTGTCCAGCAAATGCACCTGAAGTGGAGTCATCGCAAAGCCGACATGGTAATCACCGTGTATCCGGAAGCCCTGGAATTTGTGTTGAACGATTGCAGGGATGTGTTCCCCCATGTCCCCATCATCGCCCTGCACCTGCCACAAGACTACATGATGGCGGAAACGGGCCGCCGCATTATCGGCCATTTCCCCACATATGACATCACCGGTACGATTGACATTGCCCTGAAACTGGTCCCAAGGACAAAACGCGTCTATGTGGTTAGCGGCGCCCACAAAATCGATAAATGGTTAGAGGATCAGGCTAGACTTGCTTCCAAGAAATGGGAAGAGAAAGTGGAATTTCTCTACCTGAGCCATTTGACCATTGAGGACATCCTGGCTGCGGTCTCCAAGGCGCCCCCGGACTCCGTTATCCTTTACTTGGCCCTCACCCAGGATGTCGCCGGAAAAGGCCACACAGGTCTGGGGTTCGCCCACCAGCTGAGCCAGGTTTCCACGGTCCCGGTCTTCGGGATGTTCGAATCCGCTCTGGGATACGGAGTTACCGGGGGGGCTCTCATGAGCTGGAACCTTATTGGTAAAAGAGCGGGAGAGTTGGCTATAGATATCCTCAAAGGTGTCAAAACCCTTGATGAAGTCCCACCCGTCCTGGACGTGCCCTCGGTTCCCATGTTTGATTGGAAGCAGCTCAGGCGCTGGAAGTTGAGCGAAGCGGCTTTGCCCAAGGGAAGTATCGTTATAAACAGGGAGGTAACGTTCTGGGACTTCAAATATTACTTCGCAGGCGGCTTGGCTCTTTGCCTGTTGGAGTCGTTGCTGATCGCCGGACTACTGCTACAGAGGCGCCGCAGGAGGGTGGCCGAGGAGTCAGTCAGGAAAACGGAAGAAAAGTACCGAAGTATTTTCGAAGGCGCCGTGGAAGGGATTTCTGAAAGCTCGCCACAGGGGCAAATCTTGACCGCCAACCCGGCCCTGGCGAGGATGTTGGGCTATGATTCCCCCGGTGAGTATATCTCGGCAATTTATGACCCTGCGCACCAGGTATTTGCAGACCCGGGTAAACGTGCGGAGTATGTCGGGCTGCTGGAAAAGCAAGATGTATTGATGGGCTTTGAGTGCGAATTGTTGCGGCGGGATGGAAGGAAAATCTGGGCATCAATCAACAGCCGGCGGGTATGCGGCCCGGACGGGAAAACGTTGTATTACTCGGGGTTCTTCGAAGATATCACAGAGCACAAGCGGGCGGACGAGGAGTTGAGAAAGCATCGCGATCACCTCGAAGAGATGGTCAAGGAGCGGACGGCGGAAGTGGTCGCAGCGCGGGATCAGGCCGAGGTCGCCAACCGGACGAAAAGCACCTTCCTGGCCAATATGAGTCATGAGCTTCGTACGCCGCTAAACAGTATGCTCGGAGTAGCCCAGTTGATGGAACGGGATCCTCGGTTCCCAGGACAACACCGGGATACGCTAAAAATCCTCAGCCGCAGCGGATCCTATTTATTGGAACTGATTAATGACGTGCTGGAGATGTCCAAGATAGAGGCCGGCAAAATGCCTCTGGTCAAAATGAGCTTCGATCTCCGTAGCTTTCTTGGCGACCTGGAAGAAATGATCCGGCTGCGGGCCCAAGAAAAAGGCTTGAAGTTTTTCTTCGAATATATGTCTCCCGTGCCTCAGTATATTGAAACCGATGTGCGTAAGCTTCGCCAGATTTTAGTCAATCTTCTCGGCAATGCAATCAAGTTCACCGGGAAGGGTCACGTCACACTCAGGATAAACTTTAAAGAAGATATGCAGAAGATTTCCGAGGCAGAGCCGGCATCACCCGCCCGTCTCGAGTTTGAAATCGAAGATACCGGATCCGGGATCTCCCCGGAGGATACCCAAAGGATATTTGATCCATTTGTGCAACTGAATTCGGGCCAAGCAGCCAGGGAGGGAACCGGACTGGGGTTGACCCTCAGTCGTATGTTTATTGAACAGTTAGGGGGTAAAATTACAGTCCGCAGTCAGGTCGGGAGAGGCAGCACCTTCGCGTTTGATATTGCGGTCAAATCGGCCGAAGGTGCAATGATCCATAGCCATGATCTTAATCGCCGGGTGATTGGACTTGCGCCGGGCCAACCCTCTTATCGTCTTCTGGTTGTTGACGACAGCCTTGAAAATCGTCTGGTTCTTCGCCGGCTGTTGGAACAGGGCGGATTCAGTGTCCTGGAGGCTGCCAGCGGACAGGAAGCGGTCGATCTGCATAGGAGCAGTCAGCCTCACTTGATATGGATGGACATAAGGATGCCGGGGATGGACGGGTATGAGGCCACGCGAAGAATCCGGGAGGCTGAGGAGGGCAGGCTGAAGGAGGGCGGAGAGAAGGTTCATACGCCCATCATCGCCTTGACCGCCCATGTGATGGAAGATAAAGAATCGTCTTCTCAATTTCGGGTATTTGATGATCTGGTGTACAAACCGTTCCTGGAGATTGAGATATTCGACAAGCTTGAGAAGCACCTGGGAGTCCAATTTGCTTACCAGCCGTTTATTGGATCGGAGGCCGAGGCGGATAGAACCCGGGGAAAGGATGCGGTAAGGCCGAGCGATTTAGCCATCTTGCCCATGGAATGGCTTCAGGAATTTTTCCAAATGCTAAGAAAGGGGCGATCCAAAGAGCTCCTCAACCTGATCGATCAGCTTCAACCGGAACATGCCGACTTGGCTCAAGCGTTGGCTGACTTGGTCCGCACCCACAAGTTTGATAAGCTCATGCCGTTAGCCGAAAGATCGCTTAGGGAGAACTCTCATGGATAACGTCCAAGCGAAAAAGGTAAGAGGCAATCTCCTTATTGTAGATGACGATCTGTCGGCACGGCAGACCATAGAGGCCTTCCTGGATCAGGAGGGATATGAGGTCAGGTGCGCACCGAATGGTCAAACGGCACTGATGTTTAGCCAAGAAGATCCGCCCGAGTTGATCTTGCTCGATATTCGGTTGCCGGATATGGATGGGTTTGAAGTTTGCCGGCGTCTTAAGAAAGATCACCGGACACGCAACATTCCGGTCATCTTCGTCAGCGGCCTGGATGAAGTAGCAGATAAAGTTAAGGGTTTTGCGGCCGGAGGGGTAGACTATGTCTCCAAGCCGTTTGAGGCTGAAGAGGTGCTGGCACGGGTAAAGACTCACTTAACCCTGCAGGGTCTGAAAAATCAACTGGAGCAACGCGTTCAAGAACGGACCGCGGCTTTGGTCAGCGCAAACGAACAGCTTCTCACTGAGATCAAACAGCGGGAGCAGGCCGAAAAGGTCCTCGCAGAGCGCCTGCGCTTTGAAGAATTGCTGTTGAGCATCTCCTCCCGGTTCGTGACCATACCGCCTGATCGGGTCGATTCTGAGATTGATCGAGGATTGAGGCAGATCCTCGAATACTTCCAGGTCGACCGCTGCGGGCTGGTTCAGTCATTGCCGGGTAAGACCTCATGGCAGATCACCCATGTCGCCAATTCGGATGATTTTCCGCCCGTTCCCACAGGGGTCGAACTTCCCATGTCGTCAAACCCCTGGAGCTACGAGAAGCTGATATTAAAGCGTGAGGTGGTCGCTTATTCGAGGCTCGATGATCTACCGCCCGAGGCAAACGTGGACAAACAAACCTGGGCCGAATCGGGTATTCGATCCAATGTGAGCATCCCCATCTTGATCGGCGAGCCCGTTGTTCATGTTATTTCCATCTATTCGATGAAGAGTGAGCGGGTCTGGCCGAAGGAATTCTTCCCGCGGTTGCAGATTGTCGGCGAGATCTTTGTGAACGCCCTGGAACGCAAACAGATGGAGCAGCAACTCCGTGTAAACCTCCGGGAGATTGAGAATCTCAAACAGCGACTCGAGAGAGAAAACATCTACCTCCAGGAGGAAGTTAGACTTCTGGTTGAGCATACGGAGATCGTGGGGGAGAGCCTCGCGATGAAAAAGGTTCTTTCTCAGGCCGAGCAGGTTGCACGGACAGACTCCACGGTTCTCATTCAGGGTGAAACGGGTACGGGGAAAGAGCTGCTGGCTCGGGCCATCCACAATATGAGTGCACGCAAAGACCGGCCGCTGGTGACGGTCAACTGCGCCTCCTTGCCTCCCACGCTGATCGAAAGTGAACTCTTCGGCCGGGAAAGAGGGGCTTACACGGGCGCCTTGACCAAGATGGTCGGTCGGTTCGAAATTGCGGATGGTTCCACGCTCTTTCTGGATGAGATTGGAGAGCTCCCCCTTGAACTGCAGAGCAAGTTGCTCCGGGTCCTTGAGGAAGGTAACTTCGAACGGTTGGGTTCCACGAAAACCCTGCACGTCAATGTCCGCATCATTGCCGCCACCAACCGGGATATTGAGCATGAGGTCAGGGACGGCAGGTTCAGGAAAGACCTCTTCTACCGGTTGAATGTGTTTCCCATTATGATTCCGCCCCTCCGTGAGCGTCCTGGAGATATCCCTCTGATGGTCTGGGCGTTTGTCAGTGAGTTTCAAAAGAGGATGGGAAAAGAGATCGAAACCATCTCGAAGAAGAGCATGGAAACACTACAATCTTATTCCTGGCCGGGCAACGTGAGGGAACTGAGGAATGTGATCGAGCACGCCATGATTCTGATCAAGAGTAAAACCCTGGTCGTTCACGTGCCCAAACTTAGATCGTCGGAAGCAGGCGCTACTCGTAACCTTGAGGATATGGAGCGCGGGCATATCATGGCCGTCCTGGAGAGGGTCGGTTGGCGCGTTGCCGGAAAAGGCGGCGCAGCCGAAGCCGTTGGCCTGAAGAGATCGACCCTGATTTCGAAGATGAAGAAGTTGGGCATCTACCGTCCTGCCTCCTGATGCCGATATAAAGGCACTCTGTCGAAATATCGACACATAATCCGAATCTTCCCGTCCTGAGGAAACTGCTCCACTTTAAAGAAAGTCTCTTAGTCCCGATAAGTTACCTGTAAAATAAAACGGCATCCTCAATCTGGCATGGATTTCGCTAAGTATTTAGATTACAGGCAGGAAAACGTCTGATCACTCCCGATTTTGCTCGGCAAAGAAAACAAGCTGGACCGTTTCGCCGTGGGCGACCGTGACGATCTGAGATACAGCGCTGACACCTCGCTCGATCTCTACGTGCAGCACAGAGGGGAGCCAGGGTTAAGGGGACTGGATCGGGCGAGGGACATGATCAATGAGAGGATTTTGAGAAGAGATGGGATCGAGGAACACACGTTGGATGCGGATGCGACCGAGATTGTCGGGGGAGAAAGCGGACGCCTTGTTCAGCTATCATGGAAACAAGGGGTATGGTTAGCTACGTCTATTTTTTCTAAATCGGGATTTGGGGTCTCCTGTGGGGTAAAAAAAGTGGGGCAAAAAAAAAGTATTGACTATTTATTAAGAATTATTTAAACTTGCTTTGCTGTTCTGTTGGGGTGCTTTTAGCTGATGGAAGGAAATACTCAATAAACCAAGCCTTGAGGGACTGAACTGCTTTTTGGATTTTTCGGGCCATTTGGCTCAGACCTTGATCTCGAAATTAAATCTGAGCCAACGGGTTTACCAAAAATGGATCTGGCCCCTGTGATTCTTGGGTCTGAATGAAGGGAGGTGATTAGAGGTAATGAGTTGTCTGGGGAAAGAGTGAGAGACCGGTTGGTTTCGCTATCTCACCAAAGGGGTCTATCGATGGCATCCATAAGGGATACATGATAGGTCTTAACAACCATTTTTAAACCATCTAATAAGAGGAGGAAAGAAACATGAAGAAGATCATTCTTTTTTCGGCCGTTGCTTTGCTTTGTGCATCGATGGTGTTTGCAGCAGGATTCACTAAAAAGGATTTGGCAGCCCTGAAGGGGACGTGGGCAGGGACAGCATCAGGTGGAGCAGGTATTTCCGTTGATGCAAAGCTTGAAATCATGAATGACGCGGAACCCCTGCAGGCGAAGCTAATCCTTTCAAAAATTCCCGAAAAAGCCAAATCAGAGTTTAATGTTCAGGACCCGATCATGGGTGAAAGTAATAATGGTAAGATAACAAGCGCCGGTACCATCATGTTCTTAGGTGCATCCCCCACAAACTTCTTCGAAATAACATCAATTAAAGAGAAAAAGTTAAGTGGGTGGGGCTTCTTCAATGGTTTTAAGGCGAACGTAACTCTCACAAAAAAATAGGGTTTCTTCAATAAAGTTAACCAGAAGTGTAATCCATGCCCCTGAATTAGAGTGCCCCCGGTTAAGGGGGCACTCTAACAGCTTGACTCTGCCTGCAGCGGTTCCTTGAAGAGTAACCCTCAATGGAAAAGAAAACGGCGGTAAGGTTTCTTTGGGTAACCCTTCTCACTTTGACAACCAGTGTTATTGGAAGTACTGCCGAGTCCTCAAACTCTCCGAAGATTTCGCCTCCCACGCCAAATTTGACACGTTCCTAGAAAGGTTGTAGGTGGGCTTTCTATATGATCTGACGATTTTCGATTGAAAGAGAGCGTTACGACCCGCATAAGCAGCGAGAAAAACGCCAGCTTTAACCCTATGCCTTCATGCGGATGTTAGTCCAGATCCAATTTCACATCTACGTCGCCTACCAGAGGCCGGGGAAGAGGCGGTGGCACACCAAGGCAACGTAGGTAGACCATTCGGCATCTTGAGAGAGGTGAAATCTTCTATCATACCAAAGATCTGTCAATCAATGATTTCAGCTTCCTATATTGTAGTTGAGTGTTGAGCGGAACGAGGAATAAGGATATCCTCCTTCTGCGGCTGTTTATTCCAACCACGAACGAAGGGCTGCGGGCGGATCATTCTCAGAACACGATGCCGATCAGTCGTTTCAGCAGTTCCTCCAGCGGCATCATGGTGAGCGCCAGTGGCGCGACCGGCGCGAGTGTCGCCGCTACGAGCCGAATGACAGCATCCTTTGTAACCGGTGCAATCCCCATGGTTCGCACCACCTCGAAACTATTGTTCAGATCGGCAAGGGACTGAATGTCGCCGCTGCCAACCAACGGCTCATCGGCAGGAGCACCACCGCGCAGCCACTTGGCATCGAACTCGCGGACATAACGCTCAGCAAGCGTGCCATATTCGCGATTGCCCTTCCGCTTCGCCTCGGCAAGCTGCGGCGCAAACAGTAAGAGCGGGCCGAGTACCATACACAGTAGAAAGGCGACGAGGACGCCAATCTCGATCTTGAACTGAGGCAGTGCGGCCCCAAGGTAGAAGATGCGATTGGCGACGAACCCGGCAAGCATTCCGCCGTGCGCCACAGCCAGTGGGGTGAAGGCGAAAACCGTATTGGAAAGGAATCCCAGACCACCGACGTGATCCGGATGGGTGGGAACTATGCTCAAGTCGATGCGTGACACCTGCCAGAGAAAGCGCGTCCAGATAAAGATCCGAAAATACCAGCGCATTAGCAGGAACTGGAAGAGCGGCACACTCACGTAGCCATACCACATTCCGCTGAGCGAGAGTTTCAAACCCTCTCCGGTCGGCACCGCGTACCACGTCGCCGTAGCGAGGACCGTGTACTGACGCCAGATAATTAGGACACCGACGCCATAGACCAACGCGATCAGCAGCACCTCGGCGAGCACCGAGTTGCGTAGCCGAAATGCCGACGCGATGGCGGCATCAAACCGAGGCAAAGCCCTCTCTGGAATCAAATGACGCTCCAGGAATTGCTTCACCACAAAACGCATGCGCTGGTGAACCACAATCTCCGCAATGATCAACAGAGGCAAAACCATTAGAAATTTGATATGAACTTCCAAGTCCAGCAGAAAGGGTACGGCAGCATTCCCACCGAGTGCCTGTCCCTCCAGAGCGGAGAGCACCAGAAGGGGCAACCAAGCGAGCATGGAGATCACGAGGACACGTTGCCTCAGCAGCTCCAGCGCGTCTCCGGAGAGATGCGAGCGGCGCAAAAGCTGGAAGAGCGGCCCACCCAGGACCAGCGAGAAGTCCGAGGATTGAGCGAAATTGTCGATCGCCTTTTTCATTGTCATGAGTTTCTCTCCCTTTTCCAGCTCATTCCTTCCCTTGATTCCGCAGAGCCGAGTCCAGGGGTGGGTATTCGAGTCTGTTGTCGATTTCCGCAGTCGTTTCAGGCGAGAAATCAGGAAATGGCAATTCGCCTTGCTCCCGCCACTGATGGACTGTTGCAATGGCTACCTGACTCTTTGTGCTGTTGAGCCTGGTGTCCTTGGTTACATAAGTGGTCTGCGAGGGTAACGCCAGACCACTCCCACTTGCTTCGATAAGGTCCATCACTCGCAAAAGGACATCCTCCTGGATTTCCAAAAAGACCTCGAATGAAGTCTCCAGAACGTACGCGAAGATCTCGAGATCGAGCGACGAACTCCCGAAGCCGACAAAACGGATCCGTGCCGATGCTGTCTCTATCTTCGGATGTTGGTACAACATCTTTCGGATCTCAACGAGGATATACCGGAGTTGGTCCGCTCTGGTTTCATATCTCAGATGGAGGACGTGGTGAAACCAGATCTTATCACGCATCGAAAAATTTTCAAGGCTCATCAGTGCGAGCTGGCCATTTGGAACCGACACAACGGTTCGCTCGAGCGTCCGGATTCGGGTTGAGCGGAGGCCAATATTCTCAACGGTACCGATGTGGTCTCCTGCCCGGCAGAAGTCGCCCACGCGGACAGGTCGATCGGAGATGATCATAACCCCGCCAAATAGATTTTCCAGCGTCTTCTGTGCTGCAAAGGCGATTGCAATGCCACCGATCCCAAGACCGGTGAGGACAGCCGCTATATTGATGCCGGCGATGTAAAAAATAACAAGGGTGCCAACAATCAACGCCATTATTTTGGACAGCTTCCTCCCAAGCTGCATCATTGAAAATTTATCTGATGACGTGAACTGGCTCTGTTTCAATTTGAATAAGGCATCGATAACTCGCACGGAAAGCCAGGTCGCACCGATGACTGTTAAGGTTAACGCCACATAAGTCCAGAAAGCACTCGTGATGACCGAACGGGAAAGTAATGAGATAATCCAGATGGCCAAAGCGAAGATCAGGATGCGTATAGGACCGGTTAACCTTGCCACATGGTGGTCAACCCGGACCTTGGCTATCCGGTGAACAGAAAACAAAAGCACGAGGTTAAAAAGGCGGGTCACAAGAATCGATAACCCATATGAGAGGGGAATGAGAAGAAGAATAAGCAACCACTGCCACAGTGGAAACCAGAGAAACCAGGTATTCACAAGAAACTTCGGGAGATAGGTATCATTGGTTCGGACATCCAGTTCTTTGTAAATCTCCGGAACGTTTTTCAGGGTTTCACCGGAGAAAAGCCAGATGGCCGGGTTATTACCGCGTTGAACTCGTTCAAGAAGAATATCAAGGCTGCCGGATGGGGTCTTAACCGTGCCGATGCGTTCCTTAGAGGACGGAAGGTTATCGTCCAGATAGCCTTCCGTCTTATTGCTCAGCATGGCTGACTTACCGGAGAAACCACGTTCCAAAATTACCTGCACCGCATCGATTAGTTTTCGTGCTTTTAGGCCTGTTGTTTTTGTATCGAGATACTGGAGGGCGCGCTCGTAGTCTCCCCGTGTGGCTGATTTTATGAAACCGAGGACTGTGCCCTGAGGCGTGCTGCGTCCCAAAGCATCATCATATGATGCCATTTCCGGTTCGGCGGGGCGCTGTCCCTCTCTTGCTCCGGGGTATATTCCCGGTTTCTCGACCGTCCATCCGCTTGCCGCTATGCATACTACAAGCAAAACAGTCAGCGTTACACTTCTAACCATAATTCTCCTCGGGCAGCTTGCTGGTTCTGGGTCTTTACAAAATAAATGACTCCTGCCTCTCGTTTTTCCATTTTTTGGATGACTCTCATTGAAGGCCCCTCAAAAACTGCTGGAATTCCTCGGACTGGATTAGGAGCCGATGCGCGACCTCACGTAATTTATCCACGTTCTCAGGAGCCAGCTTAAAAGCGGTGGGTAACCTTTTAAAATACATTCGCTCCGTTTCATCTTTCAACGCATCAAATTTGACCTCAACCACATAAAACTGGATATCACCGCAGGAATCCGGTGCGGCAGATACCGCTTCCCCCTTGCATCTCTTCGTCTTTATCTCATCCGCCCATGTTTTAACACTCTCCTTCAAGAGGGCAATCGTTTCCTGGTTGTACCGCTCGATTCCTATCGAGGAGTAGGCGGACATCATGGCACCTATGGGAGGAATACCCTCCGATCTGTCCCACTTCGTATCCGGCTGTGTTTCGGCATTCACAACAATAAAGACGACCTTGTGGACGTTCTTCATCGGGGTCTCTTTGATCGTTTCCCAAACGCTCCCCCTAAGGAGGACCCTGTCAAGAACGGCTCTCAGACCGAGATTGTCAGCCACCCCCCCATCCACAAGATGAATATAAGGTTTCTTTTGGGAGTCGAGGAAAGGGGCAATATTATTCGCCAAATAAAGCTGACGTTCTGAAATTTCACGACCCTTTAAAATATCTTCGAATTTCTCAGGAATCTTGAAGCCGCAAGTCCCCGCATAATTCCGCAGGCTTATTGGACTCAAGAGCATGGGGACCGCCGAGGAAGCAGCGGCAGCCCGTGCCACGGGAAAACGGGATAGATCGGAGCAGATCACATCAAAGGCGTCCTGATTAAATGCGATCCTGAGCCCATGGGTCATGTCTGTGGCATTCATCATAATCATTGGCCCTTTTCGGGCAGCAATATCACCAAAGGTTTTGCCATCAAAGACATGCTCGTCATAATACTCACCCGCCAAATCGCTGCGATCAAAGGTATCCGAAGAGAGTCTGAACCAGTTGATAGGATTCAAGAAGGTCCCAACAGTAAGTGCTCCCTGAATGTTCTTCTTCAGAAACTTGCTTTCAAAATCCTCAAAAATGCGATCTCCAAACAGGCCATAATAGCCTGCCGTAAAGCTTCCACCGGATACACTCGATATCCCATCGATCTCATCAAGAAGCCGTCGCTTTTTTCCATCGATAACCACCTCTGTCTTCCGAAGTTCTTCAAGAACCCCGTAAGACAATGCGGCAGCCCGCGTCCCCCCCCCGGAGAAGGTAAGATACAATAGTATATTCTCAGAGTT
>DATIGG010000410.1:0-6810 GCA_035454825.1 Thermodesulfobacteriota bacterium
TGGGTACGCGCTCTTTTTCATGACCGACTCCGCACTGAACTGGATCGACAAAAGCGATGGGTGGGAGATTGGTGTGGGCCCGAGCATCGTCGTCGTGGACACCGGTGCGGCGAAATCAATGACCACCACGACCTTACAATCGGAGATCTATGCATTTTTCTTCGATCAGAAGGGGCTGATGGGAGGCCTGGGCCTGCAGGGTACGAAGATCACCAGGATCGAAAAATAAATAGAGAACAATACTTTTCAAGGAGGAATGTTTATGGAAAAAGAGACGTTTTTACGGATCATCTTGGTCATGTTTTTATGCGTGAACCTGGCGGTTCCTTCCGGACTGATGGCCCAAGAGGCAAAACAGGGTTCGGAAGAGAAATTGTCCTTCAGGCCGGAGGAGATCGATCAGATGGTGGCGCCGATTGCGCTTTATCCGGATTCACTCCTGGCTCAGGTCCTGACGGCATCGACCTACCCCCTTGAGATTGTCCAGGCAGGACGGTTCGTTCAGCAGAACAAGGACCTCAAGGGCGAGAAGCTGATGCAAGCAGCCAAGGACAAGGACTGGGAGCCAAGTGTGAAGGCGATGCTTTCCTTTCCAGATGTCCTTCTTATGATGAACGAGAAACTCGAATGGACCGAGAAACTCGGCAATGCCTTCCTCGGCCAGCAGAGGGAGGTCATGGCTTCGGTCCAGCGCCTCCGGCAGAAGGCGCAGGAATCGGGAAACCTCAAGACCACGAAAGAACAGAAGGTCGTTGTCCAGCAAGAGACGAAAGTGATCGTCATCGAGTCGGCAAGCCCTCAGGTGGTGTATGTCCCGACGTACAACCCGGTGGTGGTATACGGGGCGTGGCCGTACCCGGCCTATCCGCCGGCCCCTGTCTATCCTCCCGGTTATGTGGCGACCGCGGGCTTGGCGTTTGCCGCGGGTGTGGCCGTAGGAGCGGCACATAGTGGCTATGGGGGCTGGGGCTGTGGCTGGGGGAACAATGAGATCAACATCAACGCGAGTACCCAGAACAATTTCACGAAGAACAACTACAATAATCCTCAGAAATACCAGGCGAAACAGAATCAGAACTGGCAGCATAACCCGGAGCATCGAAAGGGTGCTCAGTACCCGAATCAGGCAACGGCCCAGAAGTATGGGCAGCAGGGTTCAGGTGGAGGCGCCAGGCCAAGTAGCTCAGAGGCTCGAGGGTACGGCGGCGGTGGAGGGGAAAGAGGCAGCGCGAGTGCCCAGACCAGCAACGCCAGTCGTGGCGGGGGAAAAGAGAGCGCTTTGAGCGGATCTGGCAAGGGCGGAAGCGAACGTGCGTCGAGCAATCGGGGCAATGAGAGCCTCGGTTCTGCTTCCCGGAGTGGTGGAGCATCCGCCAGTAGCCGTGGTGCATCCCGCAGCAGTGGGGGAGCCTCCCGTGGTGGCGGCGGTCGGGGGGGTGGAGGACGTCGTTGAGCAGGAAATAGAAGATGATGATAAGGACTAAGGACTGAGTATTGAGGACCCCACTTCGCTCTGCGAGCTACGTAGGGCAAGCTGGTTACTGATGAGTAAAGATTAAATACCCAAGGAGGAGAAGACCATGTTTCGATTGAGTCATATGAAGAGAAGAAGTTGGGCTTGGTGTTATGCTTCAGCGGTAATTGTAGCCGTGTCGGTTGCCGTTGCCGCGTTGGTTTTGCCTATTTCCGCCCAGGAGGTGAAACAGAAGGCTTTCGGGTTGCCGGAAGAGGCCATGAAAACTCTGGCGGAGGCGGTCAAGACTGGTGACACGAAAGGCGTGATGGCCATCCTGGGGCCTGAGGGCGAAGATATCATTTCTTCTGGAGATGAAGTTGCAGATAAGAATGCACTGGAGCAGTTTGTGAAGGCCTACCAGGAAAGAGTCGATTTTGTGAAGGAAAAGGAAGACCGGGTATCGGTCATCATTGGCAATGACTACTGGCCCTTCCCGATTCCTATTGTGAAGAAGGGCGAGGGCTGGGTGTTTGACACGAAGGCGGGCAGGGAGGAGGTATTGAAGCGGAGAGTCGGCCGGAACGAGCTTAATGCCATCCAGGTCTGTTCGGCCTACGTGGAGGCCCAGCGGGAGTATGCGAGCACGGACCGGGAGCGAGACGGGATCATCCAATATGCCCAAAAGGTTTTGAGTGATCCGTACAGGCGCAATGGTCTTTACTGGGAAGCAGGAGAAGGAGAGGCTCCCAGTCCCCTGGGCCCACTGGCTGCTGAAGCCGCTGCAGAAGGGTACAGACGGACTGGCGACAAGCCAAAGCCTTACCATGGATATTACTATAAGATCCTCAAAGGGCAAGGGCCGAATGCCCCGGGAGGGGCATACAACTATGTGATCAATGGTCACATGGTGGCAGGGTATGCATTAGTGGCGTGGCCTGCCGAGTATGGCGTTTCAGGGGTCATGACCTTTGTCGTGAACCAGAATGGCACTGTGTATGAGAAGGATCTGGGTCCGAAGACCGAAGAAAGAGTGAAGGGGATGACGCGCTACAATCCGGACCGAACGTGGAGGAGGGCACAATAGATCGGTTTTAGAGGACGAGCACCATGAAGAAGTCAAAAAAAGGAGGAATTGCCATGTCGAAAAATTTCAGACTTATCACCCCAGGTTTGCTGGCCACTATTTGCCTGTGGGGGATTGCTATTACCCCTGCGGCCATATCACAGAATTTTCAAAGGACGTCGATCGTTCTTCTGGCCTCGGAATGTCCGGGGGCCATTTTGAAACACGAAGGCAACTGGTTATCGAAGAGGGCAATGCGATAGGAACCACCTATCTGCGGGCAGAGGCGTTGCCGGAGCCGAGGAGTTCTGAGATTAAGTGTTCTGAGGTTTAATCTGGACAATCGACAACCTATCACGTGACAAGGAGAAAAAGAGTGAACGAAGAAGGGTTTACACCAAGCAGTCTGAGTTTCACCTCATCACCTGACGGCCTCCTGCTGGTGCGGCTCATGGGGGATTGGAAGATCGGAAACCCCTTGCTTTCGGCCGACGAAGTAGGGAAGAAGTTGACAGCCGGTGCTCGGGTAAAACGTGTGGGTTTCGATACGAGCGAATTGAAGGCCTGGGACAGCAGCCTTCTGACCTTCCTCATCAAGGTCAAGGAATTTTGTTCCCAGAATAAACTTCTATTGGAACCAGAAGGCCTTCCGGAAGGGGTGAGGGGTCTGCTGAAGCTGGCCTCCGCAGTGGCTGAACGGAGGGGAGCTCGAAAAGAGATCAAGAGGGAGTCGTTTTTCTCTATGGTCGGAACGAGTGCTATTGAATTCTATCGCTCGGCGATCGAAATGCTTAACTTCATCGGCGAGGCCACGATTACTTTCACGAAATTTTTAGTTGGCAGGGCCACCTTCCGTCGTACCGATCTTTTCCTCCTGCTCCAGGAATGTGGTGCCCAGGCCCTTCCCGTCGTTTCCCTGATCAGTATCCTGCTTGGATTAATCCTGGGTTTTGTCGGTGCCATCCAGCTCAAGATGTTTGGGGCGCAATTATTCGTGGCCGATGTGGTTGGAGTTGGGATGGTACGGGTCATGGGTGCGATCATGACGGGGATCATCATGGCTGGACGAACCGGGGCCGCTTTTGCTGCCCAACTCGGGACGATGGAAGTGAACGAGGAGATTGATGCCTTAAAGACCCTTGGCATTTCCCCTATGGAGTTTCTCGTCTTACCGAGGATGATCGCCCTTATGATCATGATGCCCCTGCTTTGCGTTTATTCGGACCTTCTGGGAATCCTGGGCGGCTTGATCGTCGGAGTCGGTATGCTCAATTTGGGTCTCATCGAGTATCTGAACAGGACTCGAGAGGCTCTCACTTTGACTATTTTTGCGGTTGGGCTCTTTCATAGTGCTGTTTTTGGCGTCTTGGTGGCCCTCTCGGGGTGTCTCCGGGGGATGCAATGTGAAAGGAGTGCTTCGGCAGTGGGGTATGCGGCAACCTCTGCAGTCGTGACAAGCATTGTCAGTATTATCGTGGCGACAGCCATTATTACGTTTGTATGCCAAGTTCTTGGGATATAAAAATGGAGTAATGGAATAATGAAGTAATGGAAAATGGAAGAGAAAGAACGGGGGTGATACCCATCACTCCATTCCTCCAATAATCCAGGGGGCTTGGCAGTACTCCAGCACTCCAGTCCTTCATTACTCCAATAACATAACCCAGTGGATTTCCACTTGATGGAGAAGAAACCTATGGCAGGAGAAGCAATCATTTCAGTGAATAATCTCGATATGGGTTATGGAAGCTTTGTGCTGATGCGGGACCTCAACTTTACCGTCAACCGTGGCGACATTTTTATCATCATGGGTGGCAGCGGTTGTGGCAAAAGTACGCTGCTAAAAATTCTCATCGGGTTGAAAGAACCTTCCAGGGGAAAGGTTTTTTATGGCAGGGCAAGTTTTTGGGAAACGGATCCGGATGAGCGGGAGCGCATCATGAAACGGTTTGGCATTCTTTACCAGCAGGGGGCTTTGTGGAGTTCCATGACCCTGGCGGAAAATATCGCCCTTCCGCTGGAGCAGTATACGGATCTATGGCCCGGTCAGATTCGGGAACTTGTTTCCTTGAAGCTTTCCCTTGTCGGACTGGCAGGCTTCGAGGAATTTTATCCTTCGGAGATCAGCGGAGGCATGCGAAAGCGAGCCGCATTGGCCCGTGCCATGGCTCTTGATCCGGATATTCTTTTTTTCGACGAACCGTCCGCTGGACTCGATCCGGTCAGTGCCAAGTTGCTGGATGACCTGATCCTTGAACTGCGGAATAGTCTCGGATCTACGATCGTCATCGTCACCCATGAACTGGCGAGCATCTTTGCGATTGGAAACAACTCCATCTATCTCGATGTGGATAGCGGGACCATGACCGCCTGCGGGGATCCCAAGAAGTTGCTCGCTGAATCGAAAGACCCCAAGGTTCGAAGATTTCTCACCCGAGGAGCAGAAGGCGGAGAGATGGAAACGAGCTAACCCTCAATACAGTAGAGAGGTAAAATCTTATGAGCAAGCAGGCCAATAAGACAGTCATTGGGATTTTTGTGGTGGGCGCCATCGCCCTGGTGATTGCAGCCGTTCTGATTCTTGGGTCCGGGAAATTTTTCAGGCAAACACTTAGAGCGGTCTGTTATTTCGAAGGATCCGTGGGAGGTCTGAATATCGGCGCTCCTGTGGTCTTTAGGGGTGTAAAAATTGGTTCGGTCACGGACGTTCTTTTACGTTTCGATTCCACGAAGTTGATTTTCGTGATTCCCGTTTACATCGAAATAGAACCTGACAAGTTCGGAGTTATCGGGGCCCGTCCGAAGCAACTGGGGGAGAATCTCAAAACCTTCATCGAGCGGGGGCTGAGAGCTTCGCTGGAGATGCAGAGCATTGTGACGGGCCAGATGCAAGTGGGTCTCGATTTCCATCCTGGCAAACCTGCCAAATTTGGAGAATTTAGAATTGATAACGAGACCCCGGAAATTCCAACCGTTCCCACGCCTATGCAGGAGTTGGCCCAAAAGATTCAGAAGATTCCGATCGATCAGATCTTCGATAAGCTCGCCTCCGCCCTCGATGGAATCGATAAGCTGGTGAAGTCGCCCGAAATACCAGAAGCGATTCGATCCGTGGATCTGGCCCTGGGGGATGTTCGGAAGCTCGTAAAGGATGTGGATGGACAGGTTGGACCTTTGGTGTCTAACCTCAATGAAACCGTGAAAGATATCCGAGGGCTTGTGCAGAATGCCGATGCCAAAGTGGCTGCACTGACCTCGAACCTTGACGGAGCGGTGAAGGATGTCCGGGGACTTGTACAAAATGCTGATGCGAAAGTGACTGGATTGGCCTCAAACCTCGATGAAACCGTGAAGGACGTCCGTGGGGTTGTGAAGAATGTGGATAATAGTATTGGGCCATTGATTGCCAACATTCAAGGAACCCTTAAATCTGTCGATGCCACTCTGGCCGTGGCGGAGAAAGCGATGGACAATATTTCAGGCACAGCCGGTGAAGACTCGACGATGGTTTATCAGATAAATAGAACTTTTGAAGAGGTCCATGCACTGGCGCGATCGATTCGTGTTTTAGCAGACTACCTCGAACGCCATCCGGAATCGTTGATCCGAGGCAAATGATGATCGAAAAGGAGATGAAAAATGAAGAACGGTCTTATTCGCATATTGGCAATCCTCATGCTGGGCGCTTTGTGGATGGTTCACTCTGGATGTGCAAGCTCGCCACCTACACGATTTTATGCCTTAAGTCCTTTGGCCACAACCGTTCCGGAGATAAAACCTTCAGCAGACGATAGGTGTTTATCTTTTGGGATCGGTCCGATTAAAATCCCCGACTATCTTGATCAGCCGAAGATCGTCACCCGGGGGGGTCCCAATGAACTCACACTGGCAGAGTTCGACCGCTGGGCAGAACGTTTAAAGGACAACCTGACTCGCGTTCTTGCAAAAAATCTTTCGACCCAGCTCTGTACCAAAACGATCGTTCTCTTCCCATGGCGGGGGGGGATCCCCATTGATTACCGGATCGAAATGGAAGTGCTTCGTCTGGACGGTAGTCTCGGGGGAGATGTCTCTCTGGAGGCCTGGTGGATGGTCCTCAGCGGGGATGGGAAAAAGATGGTTCTCAACAAGAAAACGACTTTTACGGAGGCGGTAGCCGGAAAGGATTATAACTCACTCGTTTCAGCCCAGAGTCGGACCGTTGGCCTTCTCAGCAGCGAAATCGCTCAGGCCATCAAGACTTTGCCGAGGTGAAGAGAAACAAAGAATAACTGGGAAAAGGAAGGAGGGG
>DATIGG010000411.1:0-13062 GCA_035454825.1 Thermodesulfobacteriota bacterium
TCACCAATTTCATGTCTTCTTTTCTATGTCAGGCGCTTGCTGCACACCTTCATCAGATGGTAATAACTCCAAATTTTTCAAACCTACAAGAAACAAGAGTCCCATCAGGGTAAATATCCCAAGGGACATGAAGGACTCAATCGGAGTGATCGGAAAGGAACCTGCCATTCCCCAGATCCCTTCAATTTTCCCCGGATAGAGAGGCAAAGGATAAGCTGTTCCAGGGATCACCAATGCAAATCTTTCTCCAAAGATACCAATGACCACCAAAAATGCAGCCACCATCACCCCTTTAAGGTTCTTAGAATATTTTGGATGAAATAAGATGAAGAGGGGCAAAATATAGGCGCATCCCACTTGCAGTATCCAGAAGATCCAAGAAAAGGGGCCTGTCAGTAGCCAAATCGTGGGTTCTCGATGGGGTGAGTAAAGATGGGTTAATTTATCCACTAAGACCATCACTGCCAAGACAACAATTAGAATTCGGAGCAATCGACTCAAGGAAAAGATCAGATCTGTATTCAAATTCCTTTTCGTAAATCTGAAAACCGCGACCACCGCAATGATCAACAGGGCCAGCCCAGAGACCATCGCCGCAGTCAGAAATTCAAAAGGCTTGATGGGCGAAAAGAAGATCGGGCGGGTGGCAATGAATCCAAAGATGGCTCCTGTGCCCATATGAACCAGAGCGGCCCAGAAGACGGCCAGTTTACCCATCCTCTTAATGAACTTATGTTTCTCGGCAAAGATGGCCCCAAGGTAAACCACCCCGATGAGGAAATACCCTCCGTAAAGAATTCCGTTGACAGCAAACATGGAGCGCATATTGTTTAAGACGAAAAACATGAAAAGGCGCCAGGATTTTTCCGGTCTTCCCAGGTCGAGGGCAATTCCGATCATGGCGCCAAAAATGAGTATGATGGCAAGGAAAACCGCGAGCCTTGCGATGGGTCGATACTCTTCTTTCCCAAACACATAGGTCAAGGAAGAAAGGATAAGAGAGCCTGCACTCAATCCTATGAGGTAGATCGTAATCGTAATCGGCATTCCCCAGGGGATGATGCTGCTCGAGCCAAGGACGTGGTGGCCTGAAATATAGCTCACCATGAAACAGACAAAACCAATGAGCGAAAAGATCGAAAGGAGGACAAAGAGAGTATAAAACTCTCTCGATTTGCCCTCTATTTTTGAAAACACTAATCCCATTTGAAATCCCTCAATGGATGCGGTTTGCGTTTCAAGACCGTTTCATCCCTATCCTCATTTTAAGAGATAATAGACTTTCGGTTTTGTATCCAGCTCCTCCCGAAGTCTGATCCATCCCCTTGAAGAAAGCAGGGAAGATACTTCGCTCTGGGTATCGTCCAAATCCCCGAATTTTCTGGCCTCTGAGGGGCAATCCTCAACACAGGCCGGGACCACTTCCGTTCCTATCTTTTTGCCTTCCTTGACCGCTTTATCGATTCGATGAAAACAGAAGGTGCATTTCTCGACCACCCCGTGGGTCCGGGTGGGGAATGGCCATTGGCCCCACACACTTCTGTCCGGAGGCAAATCGGGACGGAGATACTCTTTTTCTTCTTGTTCTTGGCTGTTGAAGCTCCTCGCGCCATAAGGGCAGGCGACGATACAATATTTGCATCCGATACATCTCCTGAAATCCTGAACCACAATCCCGTCTCCGCGGCGATACGTCGCCTTGGCCGGGCAAACGGTGACGCAAGGGGCATGATCACACTGCATACACGGCATCGAGATGAGTTCGGTATTCACCTTAGGATATTTCCCGGTGGTCACGGCAATGACCTTGTTCCAAAAAATATCTCTTCTCAATCTCTGTTCTTCCGGCGATCCATGCGGGACGTTGTTCTCCGCCTTACAGGCGGTTGAGCATGCTTGGCAGCCCACGCATTTATCCAGATCAATCACCATTCCCCATCTCGGCATTTTATCCTCTCGGCTTATGCTTTATAAACCCTTACCCTTGTGTTATAAAAGGCGGCCTGCCCGCTGAGGGTGTCGTAGTCCACCCCGATGATCTCGTTTGGATTCACCCCGATTCCCTTTTGCCATTGTCCATAGGAGGTATGTCCTTGCCCAGAGGGAAGTGCGACCACGTCAGGATGAACTCCTTCCGAAAACTTGACTTTTGCTCTAATTTTCCGAAACGGCGACTCTACCCATACCAGTTGACCATCCCTGAGCTTCAGGGATTTTGCGGTTTCGCTATTCATCTCTGCCAGCGTTTCCCAGCCGACGCCATCCATGGGCAGAAATATTTCCTGAGCCCAAGGATAGTTCTGGCTTCCGTTCTCGATGACCATTAAAGGCTGATAGGGAAGTAATATGAGAGGATATTTTTCTTTATTCCCCAAGAATTTGGCCTCGTGAGGGTGGGGCAGATAATCCAGACCTTCTTCGTTGCCCTTTTTCGTTTTGGCAAGGAGTGTTCTCAGGTTCCCTGAGGAGAATTCAAATTTCTTAGAATGAGTTTGGAAAATTCGGGGATACTTCTGGTATTCATAATCTTTTCTCGCCCCCACTCCTTTCTTGAGAAACTCTTTCCACGGAACCAGTGTTTCAGTCCGGAACTTAACAAATCCTTCGGCATGATCGCCCAGATTGGCAAAGGACTCGGCCACTCCTCCATTCAGTCTCTTCGCCATTTGAAACAAGATATCGATCACTGAGCGTGCGCTGCCCCGGGGCACAACGGCCGGTTGTTTTATTTTCACTTCTGCAAACCCTGATCCTGGAGGGGAATGATCGTAACCCCATTCCTCCAAGAAAGTGGTGGAGGGCAGGACCAAGTCAGCGTAGAGCGCCATCTCACTGACAAAGGGAGAGACATGGATATAATAAGGAAGTTTCTTCAGTGCCCTATCCCATCGATCGGTTCCAGGGGAGAGCATATTGAAGTTGCTATTGAAACCGATAGCCATCTCAATCGGATAAGGAACATTTTCTGATAAGGATTCAGGGATCTGGTTCGTCACGACCTTTGCTGCAGGAAATCGATCCGTTCCCCGAAAATCGACGATGGGCCTTGTCTTGCCTTTTTTCACAATTTCGTCCTCTGCCAATCGTGGCATTTCATTATAATGAACGCTCTCCTGATAAAGGACCCCCCCCGGTACATCGATGCTTCCCACCAGAGCGTTCAAACAGAATATGGCGTAACTGGTAAACGATCCTTCAGGCCAGTTGATCGATTCCTGGCCTCTGAGAGCAAGGGCGGGCTGTGTCTGGGCAAATTCTCTTGCAATGCGTCGGATCGTTTCAGGTTGAATTCCGGTGATTTTTGAAACATCCTCCGGGCTATATTGACTCAGCGCCAGTTTTTTATAGGATTCAAATCCCACGGTCCAGTCTCTGACAAAAATCTTGTTAAAAAGGTCTTCGCTCATGATGACGTGGGCCACTGCCATCGCCAGAGGTCCCTCCGTGCCCGGACGAAGGGGTATCCACTCATCCGCTTTCGCGGCGGTAATCGAGTACCTTGGATTGATGACGACAATTTTTGTGCGATTGGGTTTTTCCCGTCTTATTCTTCCCCATTTTCTCAAAAATCGAGATAAGGGTTTGGAGGATTCGAGCATGTCAGCCCCAAAGGCAAGGATGAAATTCGTGTGATCAAGATCGTAAGCCGTTTGGGCATAGTGTCCATCCGCCATCCAGTTACCCGATTTCTCTGTTTCGCTATCGAGCCCGTCTCCTGAGATAACATTGGGCGTTCCAAACGCTTCTGCAAACCGGAAAATCATATCTTGACTGCTGATGGTATTTAACCCGTAAAAAAGGAGAAGTTGATTGGGCTCACCTTTCGCTCTCAGTTTGTTTAACCGATTTGTAATCTCGTTCAATGCCTCATCCCAGGTAATAGAAATCCATTGGGGATCGATCCCGTTTCCCTTTTCATTGTTTCTTCTTTTTAAAGGAGTATTGATCCGGCCTGGGTCGTATAATACCTGAAGACCGACGTGCCCTCGAGGGCAGATCTTCCCTTCAGACACTTTTGAAAGGGAATTCCCGGTGATCTTTACTGCCTTGCCGTTGACCACCCTTACCCGGATGGCACAGCGAGCCTGACAGTTTAAGCAAGATGTGACCATCCATTTTTCTTCGGGAACACTCTGATTTTTTTGAGAAAGAGGTTGAGCCCCAGGGGTATCCAGCTGACTTAGAACCTTGCTCGCTCCTACTGCTGCCCCGGTGAAGGCTGACCACCTTAGAAAGGTCCTTCTATCAATTCCCAACTTGTTTTTTTCTTTTTCTCTTGATTTCGAGCTACCGCTCTTTTTCATTACGTCTACCCCGAAAACTTTGAAAAACCGTTGGGCAGTGCATTTGAGGTCACTGCTTTTCCCAGGGTTCTGGCAAATCCGCAGCTTATGCTGATTTTAGCTCCTTCAATTTCGCGGTCAGAGCAGGCAAGACATCTTTATAATCCGCGACGATACCGAAGTGGGCGACATTGAAGATATTCGCCTCTTTATCCTTATTGATCGCCACAATGACCTTTGATCCTAAACAGCCAGCGATATGCGACATGGCACCAGAGAGAGCCACAGCGATGTATAATTTAGGGCTGACCACCTTTCCGCTCTGGCCCACCTGGAGCGTCACTGGCGTCCAACCTTCGTCACAGGCAGGTCGAGTCGCACCCACAGCGCCACCCAGAACGTGAGCGAGCTCACGGACCATCCCGAAGTTTTGAGCACTGCCTATGCCTCGCCCACCGCTCACGACGACCTCAGCGTCTTCCAGCTTTATCCCTTCCACCTCTTCTTTGATCCGATCGACAATCTTGATTTTGAGCGCCGAAGGGTCGATCCTGCCTTCTACAGGAATAACCTTACCTTGCCGGGAGTCGTTGCGCTCTGCCGACGGCATTATTTTGGGTCTTACAGTGGCCATCTGAGGACGGGCGGACTTTGATACCATTGTGGCGTGAGCGTTACCCCCAAAGACAGGTCTCGTCGAGACCAGGAGTTTGGTCGAGGGGTCAACGGATAATGCCAGGCAATCCATAGCGAGTCCACCCCCTAAGCGACCATTGAGTCGCGGGGCTAAATCGCAACCGACATCCGTATGGCCAAGAAGCATAACAGAAGGGAGCGCTTTCCGGCAAAGGTCAGCGGCTACCTGAGTGTAGGCATCGGAGTTATAATGATCCAGGAGATTGTCTTCTGCAACGTAGACGTTGTCAGCCCCATAGGCGATTGCCTCTTGACCCAAGCCGCCTGTTTTGCTGCCCATCAACAGGGTACTTAAATCCTCGCCCAGTTCATTGGCGAGCTTTCTTCCCACTCCAAGGAGTTCGATCGTGATTGGCGCTAATTTCCCTTCAGCGATCTCACCACAAACCAAAACACCTTTATGAGTATCCATTGAATATCCTCCGTTCAATCCATAATCATATCAGCTTAATAAGCTTTAAGGCCAAATTGACTCCAGCTTCGCCAGGAGTATTTCCGGCAATCATCTCACACTCGGTCTTTCGGGTCGGCACAGAGAGACTCGTGACCTCGGTATGGGCGTTCGCCTTGTCTAATTGCGAGGCCTCAGCCCCAATATCCTGCGCCTTCCAGACAGGAATCTGCTTTTTGCGAGCAAGCATGAGGCCCATTCCGCCCGGAAGACGGGGGAGACCGATCTCACTGCTGACGGTCACCACGCTTGGCATAGGAGCTTCCAGGACTTCGTAGCCATCGTTCACCATCCTCTTTACCTTAAGCTTCTTGTCCACTGCCTCGATCGCACAGGCGAGGGTAACCACAGGGAGGCCAAGTATTTCTGCCAGAATCGAGCCAACCTGACCAGCGCCCCAGTCGGCGGCCTGTCGGCCGCACAGAACGAGGTCATACCCGCCAATTTTCTGGATCGCTTTCGCCAGGACATACGCCGTACCAAAGCTATCCAGGTTCTCGAAGGCTGGATCCTGGAGAACAAATCCATCGTCGGCCCCCATCGATATGGCGTGCTTTATCACGTCGGAAGCCTTCGCTGACCCCATGCTGATCACTGTTATCTTCCCTTTGTGCTTGTCTTTGAGCCGGCATGCTGCCTCAACAGCTCGTTCATCATACACACTGATCACAGGGGGCACTCCGGGGGGAGGGATAACCTGTTTTCCCGCCGGGTCAATCTTGAATTTGGCAGGGGGTATCTCGGGGTCAAGTACTTGTTTAACACAAACGATTGTATTCATATACTACTCCTCTCCTAATTAATGCCCTATGCCCGGAGGGCGCCCGCGAACCATGAAAATACTCCGGGTGTTCGGTTATGGTTACGGTTAAGAAGCCCGTTTCGTTTAGGAGCAGAACCGAATGACGATACGGGCATCGTTGCCGTGACCGTTAAAAGAGAACTTTATTTTCTAACTAAGTTAGGACTGTTTCATGGCTGCTTCAACAAGTTCAACAAGGTCTCTTGCCTTCAACGAGTCCTTCACACCTTTATGTTCGATGCTGTCCTCGAACATCTGTAAACAATAAGGGCAGGCGGTTACGACCGTCTCAGCCCCGGTCTTGAGAGCGTCTTCAAGACGTATTTGATTAATCTTTGTTGTACCAGGCTGTTCCTCTATCCACATCAGCCCGCCGCCGCCGCCGCAGCAGAAGCCCGTGTCTCTTGAGCGTTCCATTTCCTCAAGCTTTGTCTTAGGGATCGTCTGTAGTATCCGGCGCGGCTCCAGATAGACCCCATTATAACGGCCTAAATAGCAGGGGTCATGATAGGTGAGTTTGGAATTCAGCTCGTTGGTCAGTTTCAATTTTCCCTGCCTGATTAAATCAGCAATGAGCTCGGAATAGTGAACCACCCTGAAATCCCCGCCGTACCTCGGGTATTCATGCTTAATGGTATTATAGCAGTGGGGACAGGTGGTAATGATCTGTTGAATGTTGTGGCTTTTGAAAATTTCAATATTTTGCTCCGCCATGATCTGGAACTGGAACTCATACCCTGCCCTTCGTGCCGGGTCACCACAGCAAGTCTCGGCATCGCCTAATACCGCGAAATCGACACCTGCCGCTTTCAGAACCCTCGTCATGGAAAGCGTCGCCTTGACGTTACGCTCAACAAGAGCTCCGGTACAACCTACCCAGAATAGGGTATCAGCGTTATCACCTTCAGCCAATATTTTGAGTTCCTGATCACTTGTCCAGTCGCCCCTCAACCTCATCGACTGGATTCCAGCCCATGGGTGTCCTCTTGACTGCATATTTCTGAGCATCAACTGGGCGCTTTCCGGCATCTTACTTTGCGCCATCACCAGGTTTCGCCTGAGGTCGATGATCTTGCGTATGTGTTCTATGTTGACCGGGCATACCTCTTGGCAGGCGCCACAGGTCGTGCAGGCCCAGATCTCCTCCTCGGTGACCACATCACCGATCATTGTTCTTGCCGGGGCCTTGGCAGCGATCTCAACCGGAGCCTCGGTTTGGGTCTCGGCCGAGCTTCCTGTAGATGTCCCTGCCTGAACGGCAAGCAATCCAGGGCCCGCCTCCAGCAGATGTTCTTTCAAGTTATGGATGACCTCTCGGGGCGAGAGGGTTTTGCCACTCAACTGGGCAGGACAATTGGCATGGCACCGACCGCACACGGCACAGGCATAAAGGTCGAGCAAGTCCTTCCAGGTAAAGTCCTGAATCTTCGATACGCCAAAGGTCTCTGCTTCAACAGGAATGGGTTCAAGCACCACTTTAGGTCCCAGTGGTTTGAAGAAGGCATTGACGAGGGATGCAAGAACGTGCAGGTGCTTTGAGCGTGGGATATACACCATGAAACCGAGGATCACCATATAGTGAAGCCACCAGGCACCCTGGTAAACCCCTATCAGTGTGCTGGTTGAGATACCGGTGCTGGACAGGAAGCGAGCGAACGCCGCCCCCACAGGAGGCCAGTCAGTGGTATTCCCGGAGCCTGCCAAGCCGAAGCCCTCGATGCAAAAATGGAGCACCATAAGGCTAAAGACCACCATCAGGATAATGGCTGCCTCCGCGCTGATCTGAAGCCTTTCCGGTCTCACGACATAACGCCTGATGGCCGCCCAGATTAGAACGATGATGACCCATACTGCGGCAATATCCAGAATGGAAGAATAGACCCTCTCAAAGGTTGTGTCCTCAATCACCGGGGAAAGTCCAAAACCCCCGGCTAAGCCAATAAAGATGATGTAACTTATGAGGAACAGGCTGAAGCCCCAGAATAACAGAGCGTGTCCTATCCCGGACAGGTCCCTTTGCGTGACGGTTTTCAGGCTGCACCACTGAGGAACAACCTCGACCAGCATCGTCTTGATTCTCTGCCCTATTCTGTCGAAGCGATTCTCCGGCTTCCCCAGACGCATGAGGCGAAAGAGGAAATAAGCCCTCTGCGCAAATAAGCTGACGGCGATGGCAAACAGGACCCAGAAAACGACATAGCCCGGTATGCCCCAATAGGTTGCGCTAACCGGCGACACGATCACCTCTTATCCGTAATTCGAGAATAGCATAGTGCATGGAGCATGGCGCATAGCGTAAATACCTAAACTGAGACCCATTCTCATCGTTTGAGCCTGCCCCCGAAGCCTTAGCGCAGAAGGGGTGACGCCCCATCACGACGGAGTAGCTTCTTTCTTTTCCTTACTCTTTCTGACGATCGTTCTTTTTTCTTCAGGAAGAGGAGGTGGAACAGGCCCACCAGAAATCTTCGTCACCGCACGAAATTTAGGTGGACAAACTTCAAAGCAAGTTCCGCATTTTATGCATTTCTCTTGATCAACGATGTGGACCTGGTTCTTGGCACTGATAATTGCCTCTACAGGGCATCGCTTCGCGCAAGTCATGCAGGCCTGGCACTTTTCCGGGTCGATATAGTACGCGATGACTTCACTGAATAACTTGTCTATTTCATCTTTGGTGAAAAGTTTGTCGTATTCTTCCGGGTTCACAAGGTGTGACGCCAGCTTCTCATTTTTCGCCACCTTAATGTACGGGACCAGTCTTGTAATTTCTGCAAGTTTGGACTTTAATTCGTTTTCATCAATTCCCTCGGCTTTGCCAAGCGGTCCTAACTCCTTCACCTCGCTGCCAAACTCACTCATTACTTCGGCAAAAAGGTTTCCTTCAGCGGAAGACATGAATTCAATCCTTAATCTTTCCGGGTTCAGGCCTATGTGTTCCATTATTTTTCTACAGAGAAGCACCATGTTGAGTGCATGGTAATTCCCATGAGTAATATAATTACATTCATTTAAACGGCAACCGCCAATCAACACTCCATCCATTCCATTTGAGAAAGCCCGGAGTACAAATGCCAGGTCCACTCTACCGGAACACATGACGCGAACAAGCCTGGTTTCAGTCGTATATTGCTGTCTGGAAACTCCAGCCAAGTCAGCAGCGCCGTAGGCTCACCAATGGCACACAAAACCTAAGATTCTGGGTTTAAATTTAAGTCCTGAACTCATTCGTCCTCATCTCCTTCGTTACTACCCCATCCCCCTCCTGACCTCCCCCTTGAAGGGGGAGGATGGTAGCGATTTCCCTCCCTTTCAAGGGGAGGGAAAGGGTGGGGGTGGGCCGACTTCTACTTGTCTTTCACCGCTGCGTCAATTTGGGCGAGCAGCTCTTCGTCGGTAAAGTGCTTCAGTTGAATAGCCACGGTGGGGCACTTTGCGTTACAGAGACCATCTCCCTTACAGAGAACAGGATTGACGGCAGCTTTTTTGCCCTGTCGTGTCTCACGGAACTCTATGGCGCCATACGTACAGGCCGAGATACATGCCCCGCACCCGATACACTTACTCTCATCCACCTCGCAAACAGAGCCTGAGACCGTGACGGTATCATGGGAGAGAAGGGTTAAGGCCCGCCCT
The DNA here is from genome assembly GCA_035454825.1 of Thermodesulfobacteriota bacterium. GTDB lineage: Bacteria > Desulfobacterota > BSN033 > BSN033 > UBA1163 > DATIGG01. The sequence goes on from DATIGG010000411.1 coordinate 9,869, forward strand.
GCAGCTCCGTAAGCCTGGTTAATCGCTTCTGAAATAAGCTTGGGATAGTGTGCTATCCCGCACAGGAAAACGCCATCCACGGCAAACTCAACCGGTCTCAGTTTGACATGGGCCTCCTGGAAGAAACCATCCGGGCCCAAAGGTACCTTGAATAATTGGGATACTTCCTTGCTTCCTGCGGAGGGAATAACGGCGGCAGCCAAAGCAACGATATCGGCATCTATTTCGAACTTGTTCCCTACAATATAGTCCGGCACCGTGACCTTTAGAACAGGCCGCCCCTCCTCCGACTCACCCGCTTCCACCTGAGGTTTCTCTTGCGGCTCATAGCGGATAAACTTCACGCCTTTGTCTGCCGCCTCCCTGTAATAATCCTCGCTAAACCCGTACGTTCTCAAATCCCGAAAAAGAATGTAAATATCCATCTTGGGGTTCATCTCTACAAGTTTCAATGCGTTCTTTACCGACTCGCTACAACATATCCTGCTGCAATAATTTCTGTCTTCGTTCCTGCAGCCGACGCATTGGATCATGACGAGATTCTCTGCGTGAATGACCTTTTGATCTCCTTGGTTGATCCCCTCCTCCAACTCCAGGTGGGTCATGACCCGATCATCTTCTCCATAAAGGTATTCCGTAGGTTTATATACATCTGCACCTATGGCGATGACGGTTGCACCATGCTTTATCTCTGTGACCCCTCTGTCCGACTTCACCTTTGTTACGAAATTCCCCACATAACCTGTAGTCCCTGTGAGGGTCGCATCCGCATAGACATGGATGGAAGGGTTCTGATAAACCTTGCGCACAAGGTCACGCAAATAGGCCTGAACGTCCAGCCCTTCCAGGGTAGTATGGATCCTTCTCGCCGTCCCCCCTAAGTCCTTTTCTTTTTCCAACAGGTAAACCTCATGTCCCTGGTCGGCTATGGAGAGAGCACAGGTCATGCCGGCTACCCCTCCACCAATCACTAAAGCCGTCTTGTTGACAGGCAGATCAATTTCCCGCAATGGCTCCAAATGGTAAGCGCGTGCTACCGACATGCGGATGATATCCTTTGCCTTTTCGGTGGCCACTTCCTTCTCTTTGGAGTGGACCCAGGAGCACTGTTCTCGAATATTGGCCATTTCATAGTAATATTGATTCAGGCCTGCCTCCCGCAGGGTGTCCCGGAATAGCAGTTCAAGGGTCCTGGGGGAGCAGGCAGCGACAACCACGCGGTTGAGTCCTTTCTCCTTTGCCATGTCTGCTATTTCTTTGGCACAATTATTGGCACATGAAAAGAGCTGTTCCTGGGCGTAGACAACATTGGGTAAGGTTTTGGAATATTCAACTGCCGAAGGAACATTGACAACCCTCCCGATATTCGCTCCACAATGACACACAAAGACTCCCACTCTCGGTTCCTCTTTGGAGACATCCCGTTCCGGCGGATAGATCCTTTCTTTATCCAGCTTCCCTCGTCGGTAGTCAAGGAGTCGACCACATTGGGAACCTGCTCCGCTGGCGCCAAAAACCGACTCAGGAATATCGATAGGACCCTGGAAGGCGCCGCTTACAAAGATCCCGGACCGGGTGGTTTCCATAGGATGAACCCGGTCGGTTTTACAGAATCCGTGAGAATTGAGCTCGATGCCAAACCTATTTGCCAGACCCTTAAAATCATGAGGAGGGTTCAATCCAACGGATAATATCACCATATCGAACTCTTCCTCTTTGACTCCATCGTCGGGTGTAGAATACCGCAGGGTGACATTTTTGGTTTTCGGATCCTCCTTTACAATGGAGGTGTAGCTTCTGATGAACCGAATCCCGGGAAGTTTCTCTGTTCTTTGGTAGAATCGCTCGAAATCTTTCCCAAAGGAGCGAATATCATTATGGAAGATCGTACACTCTGCTTCTGCGTCATGCTCTTTTGTTAGAATCACCTGTTTCTGGGTATACGTGCAGCACACGGTTGAACAGTAGCTGTTACCGCCTGGAATAACCTGTCTGGAACCGATGCATTGAATCCAGGCTAATTTTTGGGGATGTTTCTTGTCAGAAGCGCGCAGGATCTCACCTTCGTACGGCCCGGTGGCGCACATCAACCGTTCGTAGTCCATACTGGTGACCACGTTCTCAAACTTTCCGTAGCGATACTCATCCCTCACCTTTGGATCAAATGGCTCAAGGCCAGGAGACAGAATGATCGCCCCCACATTGACCTCTACCTTCTCCGTCGTTTGTTTGAAATCGATGGCCTTGTTCTTACAGACTGCTTCGCAAATACCGCATTTCTTCTCTTTCAGGTAAAGACTGCTTTCATCGATGTAAGTGATCAGGGGGAGGGCTTGAGAGAAGTAGATATGGACGGCTTTATTCTTCGATATTTCCTGATTAAATGGATCAGGGTATTTGACCGGGCAGTATTCTACACAGGTCGTACAACCCGTGCATTTGCTCTCTACAACGTACCTGGGCTTCCTGAGCAGGGTGACCTTGAAGTCTCCTGCTTCTCCTTCGACACGGTCAACTTCCGTATACGTCAGGACCTCTATATTGGGATTCCGGCCGACCTCGACCAGTTTGGGCGCAAGTATTCAGATGGAGCAGTCATTGGTGGGAAAGGTCTTGTCGAGCTGGGCCATATGGCCGCCAATGGCAGGCGCCTTGTCGACCAGGTAAACCTTAAAACCCGCATTGGCAAGATCAAGAGAGGCTTGAACACCGCTGACCCCTCCACCAACAACCATGACGTCTCCAAAATTATTGCCTGCGAAACTTTTGCAAATATTGTCCGCGAGACTCTTACCAAGCTGGTCTTCAATTATTTCCAGTACTTTTTCCACTTTCTATCACCTCATCATGTTCCTTAATACCTAACAGCTTGCTGAAAAAATCATTTTTTGCAGGCTGCTCAAAAATGCCCAGATGCAAGGCCCCCAAAATCCTGAGGAGTGAGGCGTACTTTGAGGTACGCCGCAACGGCGAAGGATGAGGGGAACGCCGCAGATGGGCGTTTTTCAGCAGCCTGTTAAATTACTTCCTGGAGAATCTCCGTGATGTCCTTGATCTGTATGGCCTCACTATCCTTCAGGGTTAACCGGCTATCCTCGAATTGGGTGATGCAATAGGGGCAGGCAGTTACCAGCACCTCGGCCCCGACGCCGATCGCTTGTTGCAGCCTGAGGTCGGAGAACCTTTCGTTCTTT
>DATIGG010000412.1:0-3425 GCA_035454825.1 Thermodesulfobacteriota bacterium
TATTTCAGATGCAAGTCTTGGTAAACTTTTGGCTAAACGAAGCATCACACAAACAGCAAAGATATGAATGAGGGATTGAGATGAACCCGAATAAGAGAAATGAGATTAAAAGCAGGATCATGGCGAATGTTGGCCTTGTCATTCCTGGGCTGATAATCCTGGTTCACATATTGGCTTTGGCGCTCATGGTACGTGGTTAAGAGAATTATGAGACCGTCAGTAAAATTATAAGTCAAAACGCGAGAGCGAGGTATGGAGACGATGTGTCAAGGATCACGTTAATTCCCCACCCCTGGGATCACGTTATCTCCCCACCTTTGGTGGAGAGGGGGTAGACGATTTTGGACTCAGTTTCTTTCGATACGAATCTCCTTCCATAACCAGATGATGAGCATAATGCACCAAGCGATCCAGAGCAGAGTTGGCCATCACTGGATCTGGGAACAGAGGGACCCAGTCCTGCGGTGGCCGGTTGCTGGTGATGATGATCGAAGATTTCAGGTGGCGCTCGGCCACGATTTCGTAGAAATCCTCTGCTTGAGTGGAGGTGAGGGTAGAGAGAGCGAAGTCGTCAATGATCAGGACATCTGGGGCTAAGTATTTCTTGATGCGTTTTTCCCAGGAGTGATCAGCGCGACCGGCCATCAGATAACGAAAGAGTTTGACGGCCTTACTAAAAAGGACCTCATATCCCAGGCGACAAGCCTGATGTCCCAGAGCCTGAGCGATGTGGCTTTTTCCAACTCCCGTTGATCCATAAAGAAGCACGTGTTCTCTTTTTTCGATGAAGCTACCGTTACCGAGATCCCGGATGACTTTGGCATTGAGTTTGGGATTGAAAGAGAAGTCAAACCCCTCCAGACTCTTTTCTTCTTCAAAGGAGGCCCGGGAGAGCCGGAGGTTGAGTTTCTTTGCTTCTCGGCGTTCGATCTCATCCTGAACCAGAAGCTGGAGGAATTCGATGTATCCGAGAGAGGAGCCCTGGGCCTGTTGGAGACGGAGCTCTAAGGTTTGGAGAAAGCCTCCCAAGTGAAGGACCTTGAGTTGTTCTTCGAGTTGATGTTGCAGGTTCATGAGATCACCTCCTTGCTTTGAGCGAAGTACTCAGGAGGTCTCAGAAACCGTTGTCCCAGAGGAGAGAGAGGGGTCTGGACAGAAAGGGGCAGGATAGGTTCGAAAGAAAGCCAGCCTTTCTCCAAAATAGTCTTGATGCTCTGGTAACGGAGGTTACCAAAGAAGAGGGCTCGTCGGGCCGCTGCCTCCATAGAGACCGGACCATGTTTTTCTGCCAGTCTTAAGAGAGCTTGGGCCTTGCGGAGGTTCCTCATGGCATGTTCTTTCAGGATCTCCTGGATCAGAGCTTCCGTATGAGGGCCAATCTGGGAAGCCTTCTTCCGACAGTAAGTGGGAGTCGGCATGAGATAAGCGAGCTTCTCGGGTGGGTAATCCGAGAGATCCGTGACCCAGGTGCCGGGCTGCTCTGCCCGGATATGAGTTTTGATCAACTGCTCATCGCAAAAGATTTGAACGAGCCGGCGCGTTCCTCTGGCTCAGACCTCCTTGCCGATCCATCTGGTGGGCAGGGAGTAATAGGACCTGTCAAAGACGATGTGGTGATCCGGATGAACCGTACACTTCTTCCACTCAGGACACTCAAAGGACTCAGAGGGCAAAGGTCTCAACTGCATTGCTTCTTCTTTCTGGAAGACTTCAAAAGGTTTCCTCTTCGTCGTCCCATGGACCTCCAGTCCAATCTCTTCCCTGCACCATCTGAGAGCTCTCTGATTGGCCTCCTCGATATCCCGAAAGCTGCGGCCTGCCAGAAGATGTTTTCGGACCACAGGTACTCCTCTTTCCACTTTCCCTTTATGCTTGGGTTTCCCCGCTTTGGCTGGGTCCGCCACAAATCCGTAATGCCTTTCCAATTCCCCATAAGCTCGGTTCAACGTGGGATCGTAGAGGTCGGCCTTGGTCACCCCGGCCTTCAAATTGTCCAAAACAATAGAGGCGGGAACACCTCCAAAAGACTCAAAAGCCCGGATATGACAATCGATCCAATTCTTGATGTCCTGACGGAAGATGAACCGAACAAATCGGTGCCGACTATAGGAAAGGGCCATGATAAAGGCCCAGGCCCTTCGAAGCTTCCCGGTCAAAGGATCCACCATCATCCCCGCGTAACCCAGATCGACCTGCGCCTGGCTCCCGGCCTCTACCTCGATCCGAACCGTGACCGCAGGAGTTCCAAATTGAAACCGAGCCCTCAGATACCGCTTCATCGTGCAATAACTTACCCCAATCCCTTTCTCCTCTCGAAACAGACGCCAAACTTGCTTAGCCGTCACCATGGGATCTTTGATCATCCCTTCAATCCAGTCCTCATGGGGACTAATCAAATCTCTAACCGGTGTCTCCCGAAGAAGCGAAGAATCCGTCAGGGCTTTTATTCTGTCGATCAAATCTGCTTCCTCAGGAAAGGATTCTCCCCTCTGGACACCGACGTTCTGGGCCCATTTGACATACTTACGAATGGTCTTGCGATCAAATCCCAGGGAGCGCTCAATACTTTTAATGCTTCCTCCCTGATGCCATTGATAAACCATTTCGACAATCTCGTTCATGGTAACCTGCCTCCTTGCCATCCATCGCCTCCTCGAGTTGAGTCTCAATACCTACAACTCAGAGGATATACATGGATGCAACCCTCTCAGGCTACTCAAAGGCAGGGGGGGGAATTATCATGATCCCGGGGTGGGGAAATGAGATGATCCTGACCCCCTCAAAAGTGGGGATTTAACATGATCCTCGACACGAAATAGAAGAATACGAAAACGACACTTTGAAAGGTAAAGACCTCTGGTTGATTTTTCGGTCTACTTGCGATGTGCCAGATGATGTCAAAGAAGACTACGTAACTAAAGAATGGGAGAGAGAGAGCGTAGAAAAAAGAGAAATACTGGTGGCCTTCAAATTAGATAGCGAAAATAATCTTATAGAAGAGGAAAAAGGAACGGCCCACATTGGAGTCTTTAGCTTCCTACCACTAAAAGAGATACCAAGCGGGTTAAATTTTCTTTTACAAGCGGACTTCTTAACAGCTCCAGGTAGAGGCGAGTTGGCCCGTGAGTGCTTATGGAATTATTGGCTTGCTGATGAAATATATAACTTAATTACTGGCAAATGTATACCAATATTCTTAAATCACGAAAACTGGAAATTGAATTTTACAAACATCCTTTACTCTTTAGAAGGTGGGCATGAACTGTTTGAGGGGCATATAAAAACACCATTAAATAAATACCTTGAGAGTAATGCTACTTTGATTGCCGAAGATGGCACACCATCAAAAATCGAAGAATTAATATCGGTAGGGGAAGAAATCAGAGGGTTTCTTAAAAAGAGGGATTTAAAAGTAATATATCCTA
>DATIGG010000413.1:0-6659 GCA_035454825.1 Thermodesulfobacteriota bacterium
GAAAGAAGTGAAGTACTGAGGCGGCACAAAAGATAAGTCGTTACTCCTTACCCCCGACGCTACATGATTTACGATCAGATCTTGACTAACTCGTAATTTCGCGTGCCCAGGCCGATTTCCTCACCGTGAGCCAGTTGAATGCTCCAATCAATCTCCGGATAAATCGCTCGAAACTTGTCTTCTCCAGAGTTCCAGTTCTTTTGAAGCTTCGAGGCTCTAACTCCTTCCTCCCTATTCACCAGATCAACAGAGGCCTGGTCAATGGCCACAGGGTCCTCGGAAGAGAGGATCCCGATGTCGTTGACCATTGGTGTCTCTGAGAATCGATTACAGTCACAGGCAGGGGTGATCTGTGTCAGAAAATTGAGATAAAGAACTTTCCCTTTTTTTCTTTGAACGGCTCCGTAGGCATATTCGACCATCTTTTTCTGAAAGAGAAGGGAGGTCTCATTCCATCGGATCTGGATGGCCCCTGTCGGACAGGTGAGGATGCACTCTCCACACCCGATACACGTTTTGGCATCGATTAAGGCAATCCCTTTTTTCCTCTCGACCTCCGGCGAAGGGGGCATCATGGTAATGGCCTCAACCGGACACCATTGCAAACAGCGGTTGCATCCTGTGCAAGCCTTCTCTTTGACCTTAGGGGAGATATTGGAGTGCTGGCTCATTTTCCCTTCTCTATTCGCGCAACCCATTCCCATATTTTTCAGTGCCCCTCCAAACCCGGACAATTCATGTCCTGTAAAGTGGGTGACACAGATGAGGGCGTCTGCCATATAGATTTCGTGAGCAATAGAGACCGTTTTTAAGAGGGGTTTGTCAATTCGGACTTTGAACCCGCTATTGCCGCGCAACCCATCGGCAATGAGGATCGGGGCATCCACTGCCGAATAAGCAAACCCGTTCTGGTACGCCGTTGTCAGGTGGGAGATGGCCTCACTCCTTGCCCCCGAATAAAGGGTATTCGTATCCGTGAGGAAAGGTTTTCCCCGGTGCCGTTTCACCTGGTCTACCACTCTTTTCACGAAGAGAGGACGAACAAAGGCAGTGTTCCCCTTCTCACCAAAGTGGAGCTTGATTGCCACCAGGTCCTTTTCCTGGATTTTTCCCTTCAGATCCGTGCGATCCAATAGGGCCTCCAGTTTATCGAGCAGGTTTTTCCCGGAGCCCGCCCTCAGATCAGTGAAAAAGACTTGGCTCTTCATTATTCTGCCCTCCTGCCATGGATTCTAAGGGAATACAGGTGGACAGTCAAATCGTATCCCTAACCGAAGAGAGCAAACCGAGATCCCGAAAACGATCCTGAAACAAGCCCAGGACAGGGTTCGAGGTGACAAAGACAATAGAACACTCCGTGACCGTCACGCTCATTCTATGTATTCTTAGCGACTTAGCCGTTGCCTGACTTTTATTTTTCTAAAAAATAATTTAGAATAGCATATTTTGACACTGACTCAGGAGAAAAGAGAAAGGAGAGGCAATGAAACGAGTTGATCCGAGCCATATTCGAAACATAGGAACCTTCGGCCATGGTGGGGAAGGGAAAACCTCCTTGGTGGAGGCGATCCTCTTCGATGCAGGGATAAATAGTCGCCTTGGCCGTGTTGATGACGGTTCCTCTGTCATGGATTATGAACCCGAGGAGATTAACCGGAAGATCAGCATCAGTTCATCCCTTGCACATTTCGAATGGGATAAGCACGAATTTCATGTCATCGACACACCCGGATATGCAAACTTTATTGCCGATGCTAAAGCCTGCGCGAGGGTTGTGGACGGGGCCATCATCGTTGTCGGAGCGAATTCCGGAGTCAAGGTTCAGACCGAGACGGTATGGGAATATGCAAATGAGTTTGGAATTCCGAGGATCCTCTATGTCGGCAAGATGGATATGGAACGGGCCGATTTCTTGAAGGTGGTCGAAGAGGTAAAAAAGGGCTTTCCATCTCAACCGGCAGTCCCTGTCCAGTTTCCCATCGGAAAGGAAGGAAATTTTAGGGGAGTGGTCGATCTGATTCATCAAAAGGCCTACATTTACCGGGAGGATGGGAGCGGCCAATTTGAAAAGAAAGAGATTCCAGCCGAGATCAAAAAAGAGGTGGATCAACTCCGCGAGAAGATGGTCGAAACGGTGATCGAGATGGATGACCAGTTGATGGAGAAGTATCTCGAGTCCGGAGAGGTCTCGACTGAAGAGATTATCCAGTGCCTCCGAAAGGGGACGGTCGAAAAGAAAATCGTCCCTGCGGTTTGTGGGTCTTCCACCCGGAACATTGGCGTCCATCCCTTCCTTGACCTCATGATCCTCTGCTTTCCTTCTCCGCTGGAAAAGGGTGCCGTTCAGGGGAAAAATCCCAAAACCGGCGAAATCGAGACCAGTGAACCCAGAGAGGATGCACCTTTCTCTGCCTTTGTTTTTAAGACCATCGCAGACCCCTTCGCAGGAAAGCTGAGTTTTTTCAGAGTCTATTCAGGAAGCGTTAGTGCTGACTCCACGGTCTATAATTCGAAAAAGGAAGTGAAGGAAAGGATCGGCCAGATCTTCCTGATGGAGGGAAAGAAGCAGAAGCCAGTGGGGTTTGCCGGCGTGGGCGATATTGTCGCTGTGGCAAAGCTGAAAGAGACTACCACAGGGGACACCTTCTGTGATGAGAAGATGGCCACCGTCTTCGAAGAGACAAGGCTTCCTCTTCCCGTGATTTCTTATGCTCTGACACCGAAGAGCAAAGGGGATGAGGATAAGATTGCCTCGTCTTTGGCGCGCATCCACGAAGAAGACTCAACCATGATGTTGGGACGGGATGAACAGACAGGTGAAATCCTTCTTTCAGGAGTCGGACAGACCCATGTGGAAGTGATCGTTGAAAAGTTGAAGAGAAAATTTGGCGTGGAAGTAAACCTCAGCACTCCAAAGGTTCCCTACAAAGAGACCATCCGCGGGTCGAAAACCGGCGTTATTTACCGCCACAAGAAACAGACAGGAGGCCGTGGACAATTTGCAGAGGTCCACTTTGATATCTCGTCCCTTCCCCGGGGGACGGGGTACGAATTCGAAAACGCATTGACCGGCATGAATGTCCCCAGGAATTTCGTTCCGGCTGTGGAAAAAGGAGTGATTGAGGCGATGCAGAGCGGCGTCCTGGGGGGCTTCCCGGTTGTGGATGTGAAGGTGCGATTTTATGATGGAAAATCCCATGAGGTCGATTCCTCCGAAATGGCTTTCAAGCTTGCAGCGATCATGGCCTTCAAGAAAGGCGTACAGGATGCCAATCCGGTCCTCCTGGAGCCCATCATGAAGGTTGAGGTGACCGTACCCGAAGAGAATATCGGAGATATCATCGGTGACTTGAACAGCCGCCGGGGTCGCGTTTTGGGTGTCGAATCGAGGGGGAACTACCAGGTGGTTGAGGCCAATGTCCCCATGTCTGAAATGCTCAAATACCTTCCTGACCTCAACTCAAAGACAGGCGGACGGGGAACCTTTACCATGGAATTCTCCCATTACGAGGAAGTGCCCAGTCAGTTGGCTGAAAAGATTGTTGCCCTCGCCAAGAAAGACAAGGAGAAAGAAGACTAATGGACACTATAAATTGCAAGATGCAAAATGAAAAATGAAAACATGGATTTGTGGGAAGACTTCCGAGTGAGTGGTTTAGATTTTGCATTTTAGATTTTGCAATTTTCATTTTGCACTGATATTTTGTTATGAAGGCGGTTATCCAGAGGGTAAAATCGGCTGCGGTCTATGTGGATGGTCGGGTTACCGGGAAGATCGGGCAAGGCCTTCTCGTCCTGGTGGGTGTGGGCAAAGGCGATGGAGAAAAAGATATCGCCTTTATAGCCTCCAAACTTCCTGATCTCAGAATCTTCGAGGACACCTCTGGGAAGTTCAACTTATCCCTCAGGGAGATTGGCGGGGGAATGCTGGTCGTCTCCCAGTTCACCCTTTATGGGGATTGCAAGAAAGGAAGAAGGCCTTCTTTTATAGATGCTGCAGAACCTCCCGAGGCAAGAAGACTCTACGAACAACTGATCGAGACATTGAGAAAACAGGGCGTTCCGGTTGAGACAGGAGAATTTCAGACCAAGATGGAGGTCCATCTCATCAACGATGGACCTGTGACCATTCTGTTAGATAGTCCGAAAGAATGAGCACTATTTTGTAATCCCCCTTCATCGTCCGAGGCCATAGCCTGGTTTTGGATGGCGGCGTGTTCCTTTGCAAGAAGGGGGAATAGTTTTTCCCCTCCCTTTTGGGACTGTGTCGCAATAGGGGAATTGGTGGGGGTTGTCATTCTGAACGAAGTGAAGAATCTAATCATTTCAACTGATTCAACCAGAGAGATTCTTAGGCTACTGCCTCAGAATGACAATTGCAACACAGCCTCTTTCTAAGGGGGGCGGGAGGGATTATGTTCAAAGAAGAAATTCAGAAAAGGGGGATAAGAAGGTTTTCTTATCTCTTTTTTTTCATCACCTTCTTTTTCCTCGTCACCCCTCTTTCCATGGCTCAGGTCTCAAAGGGAGCAAAGGAGACAGGGATGAAAGAGATCCGAGAGCCTGCTGTGGCAGGCATGTTCTATCCTGATCAGCCGGAAATCCTCACCCGGGATATTAAAAAATATTTTGATCATGCCAAAAAGGAGAGAATCGAAGGAGAAATCGTTGCCCTTGTCTCCCCTCACGCCGGGTACATGTATTCCGGGCAGGTCGCTGCCCATGCCTATAAATTGATCGAGGGAAAGGTTTACGATGCTGTTGTCGTGATTGCCCCCAGCCATCGGGTTTCTTTCAGGGGGGCTTCCATCTACGATCGGGGAGGCTTCAGGACTCCTCTCGGTGTGATTCCGATTGATACCGAACTTTCCAGAAAGATGGAGGAGAAGTGGAAGGAGATCCGGTTCCTTCCTGAAGCTCACGCCCAGGAGCACTCCTTGGAGGTTCAGCTTCCCTTTCTTCAGGTCTTAAGCAAGTCCTTCAAGCTGGTCCCCATCGTAATGGAACCCTCCTTCCGCTGGGAGACCTGTCAGGCCCTTTCCACTGCTATTGCTGAGACTCTCCGGGGAAGAAATGTCTTACTGATCGCCAGTACCGATCTCTCTCACTACCACTCTTACGAAAAAGCAGTTGAGCTGGACCGGATTGTTTTGGACCATATCGAAAAGTTTGATCCGGAGGGATTGTATCAGGATCTCAAGGAGAATCGCACGGAAGCCTGTGGGGGAGGTCCGGTGGTTACGATGATGCTGGCGGCCAAGGCGTTAGGAGCGAATAGAGGAAAAGTCCTCAAATACCTTAACTCCGGAGATGTGGCGGGTGACCGAAGCCGTGTGGTGGGTTACGGTGCAGCCGTTTTTTACAAAACGGCTGGAGGGATAGAAAAGATGAGAGAAGAGAAGAAGGTGGGTGTCGACTTGGGTTTAGGCGTAGAAGATAAGAAGTGCCTTCACGACATTGCAAAGAGTGTCATCGAAAATAGAGCGAAGGGAAAACCCGTCCCGGAATTTAAAGTCGATGCGCCGATCCTGAAGGAAAATCGCGGCGCCTTTGTGACAATTCAAAAGAAGGGGCAGCTCCGGGGTTGCATTGGATACATTGAGGGCCGGGGTCCCCTCTACAAAACCATCGAAGAGATGGCCGAAGCCGCTGCCTTCCGGGATCCCCGATTCGCCCCTGTGAAAGAAAAAGAGCTTCCGGAACTGGAAATTGAAATCTCCGTTTTGACGCCTCTCAGGAAGATCACGGATGTGAACGAAATTGAGGTCGGGAAACACGGGATTTATATTAAGAAAGGATGGTATTCAGGCCTTCTCTTGCCCCAGGTTGCGACGGATTATGGATGGGACCGTCAGACCTTCTTAGAGCACACCTGCCAGAAGGCTGGTCTCCCCGCAAATGCCTGGAGAGATAAGAGTATAGAGATCTATGTTTTTTCTGCCGATATCTTTTGAATCGAGTCCCTCTTCCCGCTACCCCTATCTTCTCGCTCAATAATTATGCCGAGAAAGCTCGTAGGAGAATTCGAGATTTTTGCTAAGAAAGAATCCTGACATCTTAGATTCTAATTGGGTAGACTGAGTTTGGTTAAGGAGCCTCACGTTGAAGCTTGGTACGAAGTTGACCGTTTATCTCTCCCTTATTATCGTCCTTGTGCTTTCAGGTTTCGGATATTTCAATATCCTGTCTCGCCGAGAGATCCTCGTTAAAAAGATGAAGGTGGAGGTAGAAAGCACCGGTCGCAACCTTAAGGTCTCGCTCGAAAAGGTCGAGATCCAAAGAGAACGTGAATATGTGCAGGAACTCATTGATGGTATTGAGGAGTACGAAAAAACATTGGGCGTCATTGTTTACCACCCAGGGAAAGACCTTGCTTTCACCTCCCGTTCTTTAGATGACGAAACCGAACCTTATTTGGAGATGATCAAGAGTTCGATAAAAAACGATTATCCTCAAGAAGAATTTGGAGTCTACAAGAAAACTCCTATTTTTGCTTATGCCTTTCCTCTTAAAGACAAAAAAGGGGAGAATATAGGCGGGGTCTCTATCCTCCAACATACGTCTTTTTTGGGAGAGGATATCAGGAGGGCAGAATGGAACATTTTGATCACCATCCTTTTACTTATAGGGGGAATCGTAACAATTGTTCTTATTGGCAC
>DATIGG010000414.1:0-6960 GCA_035454825.1 Thermodesulfobacteriota bacterium
TCTCCCCCTCCCCTTCATCCCCTCCCGCGGTGTGGAGGGGAGTGTCTATTGGAGTTATTCAAGGTGTTAGAGATAGATTCTCAGATTTTATGTTTAAGAATCTACGCCTCGTCCGGGACTTCTCCCGGAAGAGGTGGCCCCTTCGGGGCAGTTGACTCCATAGCTCAATGCTTATATCTTATTGTCTTTACCCGCAAAGGTCGAAGGGGGAAAGACAGATGATAATTCCGGACGAGTTCTGCAACTATTATCAGGAGTATCTTGATGGCACATATGATTGTGTGGATCGTATTGTGCTCAATGCCTATTTTATTATGGCCCAGTCCGCCGGAGGATTCCGAACATGGTGGCGCCAGTTGAGAGGCAACGATGAGGATCTGGACAATACCCATCTTATGCGATTCGCGGGGCGCTTTAGCAGACGGATTCACGCTTATGCCAAAACGCAGGGCATTCCTCTGATTCACTGTCAACGTGGGGAAAAGAAGCATGAATTGGCCGAAGAGCATATTCCCAAAGATCCCGGGTTCCGGGGCATCTTCTGTATCCTTGCGGGACTGGCACCCATGCCCGTTTTCCAAGTTCACCGCTCCCCCAAGGGGATCACCAACATCAAGACCAAGGCCTCTTATGTCAATCAGTACTCGTTTCATATCCTGGACCCGGAGTGGGGGCATCTGACGATCAAACTCTGTCCTCATCCTCCCTTTAATGCGCAAGTGATGCTCAACGGTCATGAATACGTGGCCCGTCAAGCCCAGAAAAACAAGGTCTCCTTCACCAAAGAGGGGAACTGTTTCACAGAGATCTCCGACGCCACAGGCTTGGCCAGAATCGCAGACACCATGAGAGCCTCGGGCTCTGTAGGGCGCCTGGTTCGGGCCTGTGAGCGTTGGATTTATGGATGTTTGTGCTTCGCTCTGGAAAGTGAGGAGCAGAAGAAGAGTGGATTTATCTATTCCTATTCGGTCTACCAGAGCGAATATAGTCGTAACCTTCTCTTCACACGAGGACGCTACTTGGATCGAGTGTTTCATAGTGTCATTGATCGAACGCGCGCTCCCTTGAACCTCAAGATGGTCAAGACCATCTTTGGCTCCAAGCATCGTCCACTCTTTCAATGGAAGAAGAAGCGAACCGCTCCTCGATGTGAGGCCGTGGTCGAGAGACCTGTCTATGATCTGACGATCTTCAAAATCCATTTTGGGAAGTTGACGGTCAAGATGTATAGCAAAGGCGAGCGCGTCCTGCGAATCGAGGTGATCGTCCACAACACCAAGCAACTGCACTGCCGAAGGCGGATCGATCAGTTTCCTCGGGTCATGGTCCTGCTCAAGGGCATCCTTGAACGATTTCTGAAGGTTTTGCGAGGTGTGGATGTCTCGTTCATCGACAACGAGAGACTGGATACATGGCCTCTTGCCTCGAAGGTGGGGCAGACACGAGTCGGAGGATTGGATGTCAATCGACCTCGAATACGGGCTGTGATGGAGGGAGTCCTGGGTCTCTCGGTTAATCCACGAGGCTTTACCGCGTCGGACCTTGCAGAAAGAGTGAAAGAAATCCTTGGCGATTCCGTTCCCGATTATCATGCTCGGCAGGCTTCCTATGATCTGAAAAAACTTCGTGGTAAGGACTTGGTTTGCCGAATCAAGCACTCGCGTTACTACGAAGCCTCCCCGGAGGGCCTGAGAGCTATGGCGGGCTTCATTGTGCTGCGTGAAAAGGTTTTGACCCCTCTGCTTGCAGGAGCTGGTAACCCCAAACCGGGACGGAAGCCAACTAATCGATCGCAAATTGACATCCATTATGAAAATGTCCAAAGTGAGATGCAAAACATTTTTGAAATCATTGGCATTGCGGCTTAGGCATATCGACAATCTTTTGTCGATAGCAATTCCCTAAGAGCCTAATCCCGAAGGGTGAGAGTTTATGATCCAATCGAGCCCTCTCCCGCCTGCGTGGCTGAAGCCACCTCAGCGTGGCGAAGGTCCGATTGGGATAAGAAAAGAATTTAGATCTTGTTTTGATATATCCGATAAGATATAATGGGTATGAAAATGCAGATTATCTTTTATCGTACGCCATCCGGGCAGCAACCCGTTCGAGAATACCTCGCAAGTCTTCCCCTTCGAGACCGAGCAGCGGCTGCCGATGTTTTGGATGCGATTAGAGAAGATGGGTTACATGCTCCCGGAGTTCGATTCAAACAGATCCGGGGAAAGTTATGGGAGTTTTACATTGAGTCCGGAGTCTCCCATCGCATTTTCTACGTTGTTATAACTGGTCCAATGATGGTTCTTCTTCATAGCTACAAGAAGCAAAGTCAGAAGGCTCCGGCAAGAGAGATCAAGATTGCAGAGCGCAGGATGAAGGAGGTTTTACATGAATCCTAAAAGAAATTCGTGGATGGGGTCGGGAGTGGAAGAGTTTCTGGCCCAGGAAATGAGGGATCCAACCTTTCGGATGGCATTCTCAGAGGCGCGAGCCAAACGGATCAAGAGAGCACTTGCTGAGACGATTCGAAGTGCCAGGAAGAAACGCGGGCTAAGCCAAGCCGCTTTATCTAAGCGAGCCCGGACAACTCAGGCAGTTGTTTCGCGTATTGAGAATCTCAATACGTCTTATCTGCCAAGTGTAGAGGTGCTTGCGCGTCTCGCTGGTGCACTTGGCGCGCATCTGGAAATAGCCTTTGTACCTGAAGCACAAAGGTCCTCATAAAAAACGGGCGTTAGTACCAGTTCTGATAAGGAGAAGGGGTTTCTCTCGATCCTGGCACAGACGAGGTCTAATCCAGGTTGGATCTGCAACAAGCCCGGACTTCACTTCAGCCCCGCCTTGCGCAGGGCAGCAACAATCTTATCTGATACCGATTGATCCTTATATGGAAGTATCTTTCCATAATAATCCAGTGAGAACTTTGGATTGATCCTGAGGACTTCGGCAGCTTCAGCGCGGGCCTCGCTATCCCGGCCCATCATACTGTAGGTAGACGCCAGGCCAAGATGGGCCAAAATATTATTAGGCGAAATCTGAATGGCTTTCTTATATGACGAAACCGCCTCCTCAAACCGCCCTGTAAACTGGAGGGCACGGCCGAAATTGATATATAAAGAGGGCCTACCGAAGGGGTTGAGGCGGATCGCTTTCTGGCATAACGGAATGGCCTCTTCCGGCCTGCCGGCAGCGTTTAGAGCTCCGGCATATTCGACAAGGAGATCTGCCATGGGGTTAAGGGCCAGAGCCCGTTCAATCTCGGCAATGGCCTTGTCATGGTCCCTCAGGATGACATAGAGACTACACAGCAGGGCATGGACACCGGCTGAATCATACATGGCAAGAGATTTTTGGGCCAGTTCCATGCTTTTCTCAAGAGTCTCCCGGGGAGACTTCGTGTTGCCCATGACATAATCGTGGTGGTAGACCCATCCGAGCTGAAAATAACCTATTGGATTCTCCGGACACATGGCAATGGCCTCTTCTATCATCCGTCGGGCCAGGTTGTTATCCTCGATATTCCAACGTTGAATGTAACCAACCGCCTCTGTTATCTTCAAATAGCAATCGAGACCTTCCTTGCCACCGTAATATTTTTCGGCAAATTTTTCGAGCCTTGATGCATCTCCTCCCCACGTCAACTTTACTTGCACTTTCGTAAAAATGTTTGTGATGATTTCATCCTGCAAGGCGAATATGTCTTTCAGATCGCGATCGTAACGCTTTGCCCAGAGGTGATTTCCTGTAAGGGCGTCGATGAACTGGGCTGTGATCCGAACACGGTCGCCGGAGCGCTGAATACTCCCCTCCAGCACATACTGAACCCCTAACTCCTCACTGACCTGCTTGACCTTCACCGGTTTCCCCTTGTAAGTGGAGGTCGAAGACCGGCTGATCACAAACAGCCTTGGATCCCTGGAAAGGGCCGTGATGACTCCTTCGGTCATCCCGTCGCAAAGGAACTCCTGCTTCGGATCCCCGCTCATGTTCGCAAAAGGCAGCACCGCGATAGAGGGCTTATCTGGTAAAGGAAATGCCATCTTCTCAATCGAAGCGACTTCGCCCGAAGCAGGTCTTAAATAGGTTCTCCAGATTACTAATGTGATCGTTCCAAGAACGATCACGATCGCAGCCATCAGGGCCACCCACCGATACCTGCCTGGCAATAATGTCCTCCTTCTTTCCAACGGAGGAACTACAACCTCAGGCTCCTCTGAAACACGATGGTCAGGTTTTACCTCCTGTTTTTCTCCTTCCTTCTCTTTGAGGCCGGATACGAACCTCTCCCATGCCTCGTGATCCGAACAGTCCTCGTAAATGATCTCAACACCATCTAAGCCTACTCCTATCCTGTCGATTGCGAACTTAAGCCTGACATTCTCATGGCTCCCCTTGTACTCAAAAAGATTCGCCCAAATATCTTTTTCAGCCTCGGTAAAGGTATAGGTTTTGCCAATCCCTTCCTCATATCCCTTTTTCTTTCCCAGGACCATGAAAAGCGGGGCCTCTTCCAGGTTGGGCAGGGCGTGCTGCCACTTCTTGTAGATCCTTGAGAGCAAGCTCTCTTCCTCTGACGATCCGGCAGAACCTCCAACTGTGTCGTTGAGCAAAGCGAGGAGGTCATGGTGTCTTTCCAGGGGAATGGGTGTGATTTTCCCCAGTCTTTTCATCTCGTTAACGACAAGGGCAATCACGGAGAGGTAAAACCTTCGGGATGGCGAGTTGAAGTGAAGGGTCAGTTCAATTCTATTTTTGAGTTCAATATGGAGCTTGAACTGATTCAGGTCGATGGTGATGGGGTGAGGTTTGGTATTTCCGGCCATTTTTTCATCTCCTCCTAACCTATTAAAAAGACAGGAGATTTTACAGGCCTAAAAATAAAAGAAAAAAATGTCACGGTGCGTACCGTGACAAACCATATCATATGCCTAAAATAACGTCAATCTGAAAATGGAAACTCCAAAGAAGCTGACCGTTTCCACAGTCTGAAAGGAGGTGATGTCCTATTCGCCAATCGAATTGGGAAGAGGGAGGATTATTATTCAGAAAGTCGGAACACCATTTAATGAAGCGACAATACGAGAGTCGCTGAAAGGAGGTTCTACCATGAAAGGAAATATGAAGAAGCTTCCAGCCCTTGTTGGTGCCCCTGTCATAGCACTGTTTATAATGGTCGTCATGGCATCAGCCGGTCCAGCCATCCCCCACGGCATAAATGGCGAGTACGCGGTCACAGGCTTCTCCTCGTGCGATCCGACTAGCCCAGGTATTATGGAGGGTGATTACACATTCAGTAACGACGGCACTGGGTCATTTAGTGGATTCGGACGTAACATCGGCGCGTCAGGCGGATCGTTTATCGCCTTAACGGCTGATTTCCATTACACGGTTACGAAAGAGGGCCGCATAGAATTTCAGTACCCCTTCCCCCCGGGTGGAGTCAAAGTCTTCACGCCCGACGGCAAAACACTTCTGCAAACCATGAACGGCGGCCCCAGCCACGGGTTCATCTCCCCGGACGGCAAGACAATCACAATAACGTGCGGCCCCCCAGTGTATCTCAAGGTAATTGATCCCGACAGCGGAGCCACACTCTTTGAGCCAGTGTGGTGCGTAACCACTCTCGCGGGGATGCGCCTAAACTGAGATTACGCCATCATGGGAACCCGCACACAGCGCCTTGTGTTCGACTTACAACTTTTTTGGGGGTGGCGCCTCACAAGGCTCAGGTAACATCGAGATGGAGAAGTGTAAACAGATCCTTGTCTGAGGCGCACCATTTTGGCATAACGTTCCACGGCACCGTGAGGTTGCCAAGGTGCAAAGAAAGAGCTTTTATACACAGCGTCATTAATCACGGCAGATGACGTCATTCCCGCCCCGTATCAAGTACGGGGCAGGCTTAGTCAAGCCCGGAATGACAATCTTCATAACACTTATGTCGTCATGTATAGTGATTCGGCTTTTCTATTTTGCTTGGAAAAGAAAAGGATCGCTTTATGATTGTATGGCAAATATGAGCAATTTGTTTGGAGGGGTGACTCCATCGATAGACCAGAGAAACGAGGAGGGAAGGGTTATGAAAAAAATATCAATCTTTGTCTTGGCGGTGCTGTTGTTAGCCCCGATGTCAATCAATGCAACAGAGAATGATGAAACCGAGGAAACGATTGAGGCCCTGTCCAACGATGTGACAGGGACGTGGGAAGCCATTGGTCCTCAGGAAGGGAAAATTTATGCTGTCGTCATTGATCCCTCAAACCCTAGCATCATTTATGCAGGGGGTAATGGCGGTGTTTTTAAGAGCACCGATGGTGGAGAGCACTGGACTGCCAGCAACAGCGGCATGACTAATACCACTGTCTATGTCCTGACCATTGATCCCAAAAACACCAGCATCATTTATGCAGGGACTCCGGAGAAAGGTGTATTTAAGAGCACCAATGGGGGAGGGAACTGGAGTGCCATCAACACCGGCCTGGCTAATACCCATGTTACTGCCCTGGCCATTGATCCCTCAAACACCAGCATCGTTTATGCAGGGACTAATGGCGGTGTACTTAAGAGCACCAATGGGGGAGGGAGCTGGAGTTGGCTCATCGTGGGTAGTAGCGGTGAGAACACTAATGCCCTGGTCATTGATCCATCAGACACCAGCATTATCTATATAGGGGTTGGACATCTTGGTGCAGTTAAGAGCACCGACGAAGGAGTCTGGAGTTGGATCGTCAGCGGGCTGACTAATGCCAATGTTATTGCCCTGGCTATTGATCCCTCAAACACCAGTATCATCTATGCAGGGACTGACGACGGTGTATCTAAGAGCATCAATGGAGGAGATAGCTGGAATACCAGCGGTCTAATTAATACCACTGTTACTGCCCCGGCCGTTGATCCCTCCAAAGCCAGCATCATTTATGCGGCGACGAGGGGGGGTGTATTTGAGAGCACCGATGGGGGAGC
>DATIGG010000415.1:0-6732 GCA_035454825.1 Thermodesulfobacteriota bacterium
GAGAGATCGAGATGAAAAACATGATGAGCGCAGAGAGAAAGGAGCTGGTGATGACCCCTGCCAAAAGAAGGGTGTTGGGATGGATCTTTCCTTCCTGTCTTCCAAAATAAAATACCGTGATAATCGTCAGAAGGGCACCCAGAGAGGATGCCAGTGGAATACCCAGAGAGAGGGCACTCAGCCCTGTCAGCATGGCGATGATGGCACCCACAGCAGCCCCGCTCGAAACTCCCAGGATATACGGATCGGCGAGGGGGTTTCTCAGAAGGGCCTGAAAGACAGAGCCTGAAATTGAAAGTCCAGCTCCTACCAACCCAGCCAGAAGGGCTCTCGGAAACCGGAGGGAGAGGATGATGGTCTGTTCTGTCTCGCTTTCCATTCCTTTCATCCCCGTCAGGGACCTTAGAAGGATACGCATAGAATGGAGAGGATCAATCCTCGCACTTCCCAGCATGGTCGAAAGGAGGATGACCGTGACCAGAAGGAGACTGAGAAGCAAAGAAATAATAATAACCTTTTTGAAGGTAACAACTTTCATTTCAACTCATGGGACCTATCAATCAAGTTGACGGGCGTTGTTGTGATCAATGACTCTAACCCCCCTTCATCCCCCCTTAATTTAAGAGGGGAATAGAGGGGGGTTAAGAGGGGACAAACACCCACACAAAAGCCGGAAGAACCTTATTTCTTAAACTTCTCAGGATGAAGAATTCTTGCGATCTCTTCCAACCCATCGACGATGCGAGGCGAGGGTCGGTCGATCAGATCGGAGTCGATCAGGTGAATACGTCCATTTTTTACCGCAGGGATCGTTTTCCATCGGGTCCATTCTTGAAGGACCTTCTGGTAATCACCCCTGGGGTTCATCGAGCTGATGATGATCACCTCCGGCGCCCTTTTCAAGATTTCCTCCATTCCAAATCGAGGATACATCTTTTTCTCGTCACCTGCAATATTATTGCCTCTCGCCTGACGAATGAGATCATCTGCAAAGCTTCCTTTTCCAACCGTGACGATCGGGGCTTCCCCGATCTGAAGAAAGACCTTGGGTCGGGGAAGGCCCCGGGTGAGTTCGATGATCTTCTCCCTCCTTCTTTTCATTTCATTCGTGATTGTTGTGGCTTCTTTTTTTCGGTCGACCACCTGACCGATGTGGTCGATACTCAAAAGGATGCCATCCAGGTTCTTGGGATAGATGACGTAAGTTTGGAAGCTCAATTTTTCAAGGCGCTCCACCATCTCCCGAGTGTTTCCAGCGCCTGTGGCGATGATCAGGTCAGGTTTGAGAGAGATGATCCTTTCAAGGTCAAGACTGATATAGCTTCCCACCCGAACCCTGGTCTTAGCCTTTTCCGGGAAATTGCAGTGGATGGAGACCCCGACAATCTCCTCGTCAAGGCCAAGATCGAATAAGATTTCTGTGATATTAGGAGCCAGGGAGATAATCCTCTTGGGAGGGAAAGGGACGATGACTTCTCTCTCTACTTCATCCTTAAACACTGCGTTCCGGGCGGATGAAGCCAGAGGCCAAAGGATAACGAGCAGTAAGAAGAAGATAAGAAATCGGGATAATCGGTTTTGTGAGAGAGCCCGAATCCCCCTTTTCCCCCTTTGCCAAGATTCTGGATCGTAATTCGACGTCCGCCCTTCGACACGCTCAGGACGAACGGCCAAACAATCCGAATCCAATGTACCAGTATCCGTTCTTGGTGAGCTTGTCGAACCATGGACGGACTTGCGACACAGTCTCCATGTGGAGAGGGCGAGGGGGAATTTTCGTGTTTCAAGGGTGACGATGCGATTGTGTGTCATTGAAGCTGGAATTTGATCGGAATGTTTACCCATAAGGAGATGGTGTCCTCTCCTCTTTTGGCGGGGATAAATTTCCACTGTTTCACCGTGGAGAGGGCTGATTGATCAAGGATTTCATGACCCGAGGAACGTTTGATTTCGATCTGTCCCACCCCTCCGTTCGATAGAACCTCGACCCTCAGCAGAACTTCTCCGTGGTATCCCTTCTCCCGGGCTTCTTGGGGATAGGGAGGTTTGGGATTTTCAGCATATCTTGGATAACCCCCCGTGGCTCCTCCCGGGGAGGAGAAAAGTTTACTCAAAAGGCCTCCTCCTTTTCGAGAACCTCCCGCGCGTGAACGTCCATCTGCGGACCCTGTCCCTGTGAGGGTCCCATTTCCAGAGCCTCCTCCGCCGAAGCCCTCTTGTCGTACCCCTGTTCCATCCCCGATACGGCTCCAGTGAAATCCGCCTTTTCCTGTTCCCGGTCCATTTCCAGACCCTCTCCCACCAAAGCCTTCTTGTCCCATTCCCGGTCCTTCTCCTGACGCAGACCCAGAAAGGCTTTCCCCTTGCGAAGCTCCTTGAAGGGGCAGGGGCAATGGGGCAGATAGATCCTCTCCTGTTGAAGGGGGTTCTCTTAACAGGGGAGGGTCCTCTTCCTTCTTAAGGGTTAAATCCGTATTCAATGATGCAACCATGACCTGGGTCTCGGTCGCTTTTGTTGTTCTTTCATCCTCACGAGAAGAGACGGTCAATGTTGGTTATTCGACAGGAATCGTTTTCACTTCGACCTGGACAGGAAATGGCTTAGGCAGTTCAAACTCTTTTTTAAGAATGATCTCCTTCTGCTTTTGTTCCTGTTTGAAATTCTTTTGCTTTAGGGTCTGTGGGGGATTCCTTACAGGAAGTGGAGAAATTTCCCCAGAGATGAATTTCTTCTCATCCTCCAGAGGATAAACGGTCACCCTGACATAACGGATGGGGAAGCGACGGACATCCGCGCTTGAGAATAAGACAGGAGTAATTAAAATGAAGAATAGGTGCATACCCAGGGAGATGAATGCAGAAAACCTCAAATCCTGTGCACCTATCTTATCCCAAATTCGAATTTTCATAAGAGTTTAGCCAAATTGAACCACTTTTGTCAAAAATAGGATTTTCAACGCAGAGGCGCCGAGGTCACATGGTTCGACAAGCTCACCATGATCGGCTAAAACCGTTCACCCTGAGCCTGTCGAAGGGTGAGAGGCCGCTAAATAAAAACCCTCTTTTAAAGTCAGAACATGCATTTTGGGCGTTCCCATAACTATGAAACGCAATTCTGAGTCTATTCCCGTTGGGCGGGAGTTTATGATCCAATCCCGCGTTTCGCGGGATTGGATCATAAGAACATTCCCTCTGCGTCTCGGCGGTGAACCTGAATTTAGACAAAGCGCTTTCGAATCTAAGAACTCAACCTTGGTCCCAAAAATAAAAATCCCGGCCTTCGGAAGAAGAACCGGGTTTTTAGTCCCTACCTTCACAGGCTTTCCACCGAAGACCTATCGTGAAGCGCGTTCAGGCAGGTATTCTGGCTTACGGATCATCCTACTCCTTGCCCCTTCCCACCCTCTACCCTTGACCTTTCGGCTTTCGACAGGCTCAAGCCTCAAGGCTCAGGGCTTAAGGCAGTGGATCTGGCAAGTTTCGTCCCCGATTACAGCGGCGTGGCCGTCCCCGATTCTCACGGGATTCCCTTTTCAGCTCAAGGCCACCTGAACACGGATTCAATTGTCAATTTCTTAATACCACAGATTCTGTCGAAAATCAAACATCATTTCGCAACATCATTTTGGAAGTGTTGCTCTTAAAGTCACCCATTTCCTTTTTGCTCTGTATGCGATACCGATACAACTGGAACCACCCATTATTCCGTCACCCTCACCCCAACCCTCTCCAGACATTACCATTTGCAATGTCACACTTTATGATGTATACCAAAATACATGAGAAATCTGAAAAAGAAACCCATTCAGGTTTATATCGAATTCCAGCAGGACCGTGCTCTGGACCTTTTATCAAAACGGAAAGGGGTCTCGAAGGCTCACCTCATCCGGGAAGGCATCGTTCGGCTTCTCAAAGACCTTCCAGTGGAAGAAGACCCTGCAATGGGTCTGATCGGACTTGGCCGGTCCGGGAAGGGAGACGTTTCCGACCGCCATGACCGGTATCTTGCCGAAGCCAGTCGTTCCAGGAGGGGTTGATGTTTCCGGAATACATCTTCGTTGACACTGGCGCGTGGGTCGCCTTGGCCGACAAGGATGACGCGCATCACAAAGATGCCATCTCTGCTTTCCCCACGTTGCTCAAAACGAGCCGGGCTCTCCTGACAAGCAATCTCGTCGTTGCCGAAACTTATATCCTCCTGCTGAATGAACTGGGACACCCTGCGGCCTTGAGTTTTCTGGAAAGACTGAAGGCGAGTCCCAGAATCAAAAAGGCCTGCTCTGCCGAAGACATTGAGGAAGAAGCGGAAGGGATCTTGCGGAAGTGCGGCGATCAGGATTTCAGCTATACGGACGCGGTGAGTTTCGTGATCATGAGAAGACAGAAGATTAAGAAAGCCTTCTGTTTTGACAAACATTTTGAAACGGCCAATTTCGTTGTGATTCCTTGAACGACCTGAAATCTCTACATTTTTCGTCTGTCTATTAAACATTCCTGATCTTGTTACCCTCACCCCAACCCTCCCGTTAAATCGATCCAGTTCTATCCTTCTGGCGTGATCCACCCTCTTCTTGATCTCCCGTGACGGTTCCCGAGGGTGTGGACGAGATGACGATTCTGAACTGGGAGATAAGGGGGATGGTTCCCGCATCAGGAGCGTAAGGGAGAGGCTGGCCTACGAGATGGAGTGCTGTGGGAGGGCTCCTCTTTACAAAAATGCACGCCAGGGCTAATATTGGTCACGAATCCGATTTCCAGGAGGGAGAGATGAAGAAGAAAGAAATGAGGAGACTCTGCACAGGCATGACAATGTCCGAACTTAGGAAGGACATAAAAGCTATGGAGAAAGGCAAGAAGGCCCCCAAGAAGTGCTATCTGTGCAAGAGGCCCGAGGGAGATAAATCCGTTGTCCTGACCCCCGATGAGAAGGAGCCCTTTGTTTTAGCCAAGATTCCCCTTTTTCCTGTGGAAAGAAGGGTGACGAAGGATTGGGTGTTTGAGTACTACCTCTGTTGGGAATGCGCTCTCCTTGTTGGCTTTGAGGCAAGACCCATCGGACAGAAGAAGCGCACTCAAGCAGAAAAAGGGCCTGCTCAGTTCCTGCCGGCAGGCCCGGCAAAGAGCTTCTATTCGTGAGATGAGGTTCTTTCGATGGATTCATGCCTCATTTAGGGGGATTCATATAATACCTGTAGCTGAGTTCCGGAAGGAGGCTTCCGAAGCTGCCGGAATTGAAGATGCGGATGCCGTAAAACTTGGAAGGCTCATCAAGACACCGCGAATTGCTGGCAGGCTGATGGGCATGAATAAGGAGCGCTTCGATTGCCTCGATGACTTTTGGTTTCAACGCCAGGTACCTCCATCGTCGTGCTCAAGCCATAACAATTCTTGCGGTCACACCAGCTTACAGAATGAACAGGGACAGCCTTTCCTTTATGGGGAAGATGTCTAACTTACAAATGCAGAACGCGGTTCGGACAGAATCTTAGCGAGACTTTTGCGAGATTCACCCAAAACTAACAGCGAACGAACGAGCAAGTCGAGCGAAACGGAAGGATCTCCTGCTTCCATTTTTGCTACCCTTGATTGGCTGGACTTCAGAAGACGAGCGAGTTGCCCTTGAGTTAGGCTCTTGTCCTTCCGGCGTTCCTGAAGATTCTTACTCAACGCAAGTTTCATCTCAATATAGGCGGACTCTTCAGGTGAAAGCTGCAAAAACTCCGCAACCGTACCAATCTTCCACCCTTTTGTTTCAAGTCGTTTCTTCTTTGCGTTCTTCATACGGTTTCTCCTGTGGAGGTGTCATAAAGTCGAATCCTCCGTTTGCAGTTCTCAATAACCTCCCGGGGCGTCTTTTGTGTCTTTTTCTCAAATACCTCCAAAATCACGATGGCATCACTATCGATTCGGTACACAACACGCCACGTCTTGTCTTGGTCATCGATACGGAGTTCGTGACATCGCGAGCCAATCGATGGTATCGGTCGTGAATGAGGCATTGAGAGCAATTCCCCCATTTGTAGCTTGCGCAGTAAAAAACCTGCTTCAATCCTTGCTGCGCTTGAGAGTGGCGGAGTCTTTATTTCGCCGTGCAGCCAGATTAAAGGCTTATCTCTTCTTTTCATTCAAGTTCAGCATATGTCATTTCTGACATAATGTCAATAGATACTCCAAAGGGCAATAGGAATAATCCGATAGCCTCGATACGCCTTCAAGCTACCTCTTGGATTTGGGAAAAAGGGAAAAAGGGAGGCCATAAAAATATAAATTGACAAACCAGAGCCCCTTGGGGAGGGGGAAGGGGACATAGGTTCTGAAGCATTCTTTAATTCTGATAGCCGCTGAATACGTCTCAATAAGTTGTTTTAGAACCAATGTCCCCTTGCTCCGTCCCTGGGAAGTAAAAGACAGTTGACAGAAACAACAATCATCGTTATGATAAATAGGAATACAATAGGCACACGTTTATGAAATATTTTGACTGGAATAATAAGAAAAATGAAACGCTCAAGAAATTTAGAGGCGTGTCATTTGAACAGGTCGAATTGGCGATTGCGTCGGGAGATTTGGTCGACAGAATAAAACATCCAAATCCCGCAAAATATCCCAACCAGAAGATCTTTCTGGTAAAGATTGAGAATTATGTCTATTCAGTGCCATACGTTGAGGACAGTGAGAAAATATTTTTGAAAACAATAATACCGAATAGCAAAGCAACAAAGGAGTATTTAG
>DATIGG010000416.1:0-8770 GCA_035454825.1 Thermodesulfobacteriota bacterium
CCGCAAAGAAGTTGTTAAAGAGATGGGAAGGGCGGGTTTTTTCGGATGTATTTCGCCTGAGAAATATGGCGGAAACGAGAGCGGTTTTCTTGCAGCCTCTGTGATGACCGAAGAGGTTGCACGGGTTTCGCCTTCCTGGGGCCTTCCGTTTAATCTTCAGATGAATTCCATCCAGTCC
The DNA here is from genome assembly GCA_035454825.1 of Thermodesulfobacteriota bacterium. Lineage (GTDB taxonomy): Bacteria > Desulfobacterota > BSN033 > BSN033 > UBA1163 > DATIGG01. Next base: position 179 of record DATIGG010000416.1, read on the forward strand.
GTCCTCCTCAACTTCGGGACAGAGGAACAGCGGGAGAAGTATGTTCCAAAATTGATCAATGCGGATTGGTTAGGCTGTTTTGCAATTACAGAGGCCAATACAGGATCCGATGTAGCCTCTATGAAATCGCAAGCTCAAGAAGTAGAAGACGGGTTCATTCTGAACGGGACCAAGATGTGGATCTCAGGGGTGCCGGTGGCAGATGTCGCCATTGTTTATGCCTACACAGACCGGGCAGCGAAGCATAAGGGAATATCGGCCTTCATGGTCGATATGCATGCTCCTGGAGTTACTCAGAAAGCCATCGACACAAAACTGGGACTCTTCTGCGCTCCCACCGGCGAGATCGTCTTTGAAGATGTAAAGTTGCCGAAGGATGCCCTCGTGGGCAAGAAAGGGGATGGGTTTAAGATCTGTATGTCCATGCTGGATAATACCCGACTCTCCTCCGCGGCAAGGGCCGTGGGGGTGGCCAGGGCCTGCCTTGAACATTCTGTTCGATATGCCAACGAGCGGGAGCAGTTTGGTCAACCGATTGCCAGCTTTCAAATGATTCAGGAACAGATTGCAGAGATGTATGTGGAGGAGGAAGCGGCGCGATTGCTCGTTCACCGGGCAGCATGGAACCGGGACCAGGGGGCAAGGAATACGATCGAAGTCTCCTGTGCGAAATTCTATGCGGCAGAAGTCGCCGTCCGGGCCGCCAACACCGCTGTCAAGATCTTCGGGTCTTACGGCTTCTCGACGGAATATCCTGTGGAGCGTTTTTATCGGGATGCAAAGTCCTATCAGATTGTCGAGGGGACATCCAATATTCAAAAGATGATCATTGCAAGACATGCTTTAGGGTTAAAATAGCCAATTCGCAGAGAACAGGAGGGAAATTATGGGAACACCCGTAACAGTGCCAATGGTGGGCAAGATCGTTTCTGTTTCAGTCAAAGTGGGAGATAAGGTTGAAGAAAATGACCAGATTGCGGTATTAGAGGCAATGAAGATGGAGATGCCTGTGGTAGCCCCTGTCGGTGGAACGGTGAAAGAGATTCATATTGCCCCCGGACAAGAGGTAGAGGCGGAACAGACCCTTGCAATGATCGAATAAGGATTGCCGGCAAGATGGACGAGAAGTTTATTGACAGGGTGAACATTCGACGTTTCAATGAAGAAGACCTTGAAGCCATCGTCGAGATTGACCGAAAGGTCCTTGGTAAATCACGGCTGAATTACTGGAAACAGATGATCGACCTTTCCAGCACCCATTTTCCTCTTTCCTGTCTGGTCGCGGAATGGGAAGGAAAAGTCATTGGATTCATCTTAGGAGAAGTGAGCGGCTGGGAGTTTAAGGTTCCGGAAACGGTTGGGTGGATCAGTACCATCGGTGTCGATCCTGACTACCAGCATCGAGGCGTAGCTCGAAAACTGAGCCAGGAATTTGTCAAAAATCTCAAGTTAGTTGGCGTGACCATTGTCTATACCCTGGTCAATTGGAGCGATTGGGACCTCCTCAAATTTTTTCGTGCCATGGGATTTTCAAGAGGTGGGGAGATGATCAACCTGGAGTTGAATCTCACCTGATGGACGGTCTTGTGGCCTTTCGAGGCAAAGAGTGCAATTTGATCACAACTCACAATGGGTTAGGGAATAGAATGGGATTGAAGAGTCCAATCGGTTGAACCGAAAATGCTGCGATGCCCAAAAAAGTTGAGGCTCGCAGCGTCTTGTTTCCGGAGGGAGATTCCATGAGGAGACTGGAAGGAAAAGCGGCCATTGTGACAGGGGGTGGAAGAGGGGTAGGAAGGGCGATTTGCCTGGCCTATGCAAAGGAAGGAGCGGACGTCATCGTTAACTATGCGACCAAGGATCAGCCGGCCCAAGAAGTCGTCGAAATGATCCTGAAGATGGGGCGCAAGGCCGTGGCCGTGAAAGGAAATGTGGCGGTAAAGGCAGATGTCGAACGAATCATCCAAACAGGTATCGATCAGTTTGGAAAGATTGATATCCTGGTTAACAATGCGGGGGCAACGAGAACGGCCATGCTCCATAAGATGACCGAAGAGCAGTGGGATGAGGTCGTGGATATCCACCTCAAAGGTCCTTTCCTCTGCATCCAGGCGGCTTCGAAGTGTATGATGGAGAAGAAACAGGGGAAGATCATCAATGTGACCTCCGTTGCCGGTCTGGTAGGAACGAAAGGCCAGATTAACTATAGCGCAGCCAAAGGAGGCATCCTGTCATTAACCAAATCTGCAGCCCGAGAATTGGCGGGTTATGGAATAACGGTCAATGTCATCTCCCTGGGAATCGTGAGCACTGACATGACCGAGAAGATTCGGACGGATCCTAAGCTCCAGGAGATCTATGCGGGGCGTATCCTTCTGGGCCGGTTTGCAGAGCCAGAAGAGGTGGTTCCTGCCTTTGTCTTTTTTGCCTCGGAGGAATCAAATTACATCACGGGTCAGCTCCTTTGCGTGGACGGCGGATACGGGATGACCTAACCATCGCAAAGCGTAGAGAGACAAGCTGACGGTAAAGAGTTTGAAGCCTAAGATGGTCATCTAAAATCTGCAATGCAAAATCTTAAATTGAAAGAAAGGGGGGATTGAACGAGAATCTGAAGCACGAAATTCGAAACTTTGATTTTTTTGAAAAGGAGGGGGTGAATCACATGGCAACAATACCTGAAAAGATTGAGACCTGGCAAATGGTTCAGCCAACAACGAAGGATAAAGAGACAGCGGAGGTCAAGCCTGGCAAGCTGGCAAAGACATCCATTCCTGTTCCAACTTTGGGACCCGATGAGGTGCTGGTCAAAGTGGCAGGATGCGGGGTTTGTCATACCGACCTCGGTTACTTCTATGATGGGGTGCCCACGGTTCAGAAACCACCGCTGACCCTCGGTCATGAAATCAGCGGGACTGTGGTGGCTGGGGATGAGAAATGGGTCGGGAAGGAAGTCATCATTCCGGCGGTCATGCCCTGCCGAAAATGTTATCTCTGCAAGACCGGCAGGGGAAACCGTTGCTTAGTCCAGAAGATGCCCGGAAATAGTCTCGGAATTTATGGTGGCTTTTCGAGTCATATTCCTGTCCCTTCGGTTGACCTCTGCGAGGTGAAAAACCGTGGCAGTATTCCCTTGGAGCACTTGGCTGTGGTGGCGGATGCCGGGACGACACCCTATCAAGCCGCAAAAAGAGCAAACCTCCAACCCGGAGATAATGTGATCATCATCGGGGTGACTGGAGGGGTCGGTGTTTACATGGCCCAGACGGCAAAAGCCCTGGGGGCCAAGGCGGTCGTCGGCATTGCAAGAAACCCGCAGAAATTACAAAGGGCCTTAAATTATGGGGCAGATTTTGTGATCAGCTCTCAGGATAAGGCCATCAAGGATATCCGGAATGAGTTTCGTGAGATCTGCAAGAAGAATGGCTTAGAGGCAGGCTTTGGCTGGAAGATATTTGAAATCACCGGTACCAAGGCAGGGCAGGAAATCGCCTTGGAACTTCTTTCCTTTACCGGAAAGATGGTCGTGATTGGATTCGGGATGGCAAAGAATGAGTATACCATTTCCCGGCTGATGGCCTTCGATGCGGAGATCATTGGATCATGGGGCTGCCTCCCGGAATATTATCCGGTCGTGCTGGATATGGTCCTCTCAAAGAAGATCGATATTGCTCCTTTTGTTGAGACCAGACCAGTGAGCCAGATCCAATCGGTCTTCGAAGAGGTTCATAAGGCAGGCTCTCCAGAAAAGAGAATCGTTTTGACACCCGATTTTTAGGGTTAAACCTCAAGGACTTGAACCAACAGGATTCAGAGCGGGCGTATTACAAAAAATAGAAAGGAGGTATTTGTATGGCATTAGACTGGTTGGTTAGAGATAATGAAGCGAAAGATCATAATCTGTTTGGGGATCAATTCTTTGGAACTACACCACCCTGCACCATGTATGAAAAGAAACCCTTGCTCGATGCGAAGGGAAATGTTGTGCCGGATCTGTTCACGGCTTGGATCACCCTCAATAACCCTGACCAATTTAATTCTTACACGACACAGATGGTGAAAGGTGTCATTGCAGGATTTCATAGGGCATCCGTAGACAAATCGATTGTGGCCGCCGTCTTTACTGCTGCCGGTGACAGGGCCTTCTGTACGGGTGGGAATACCAAAGAGTATGCAGAATACTATACCCGAAGGCCTAAGGATTATGCGGATTATATGGATCTTTTCTCGGGCATGGTCGATCGAATATTGAATTGCCGGGTCCCAGTCATCTGTCGGATCAATGGGATGCGGATCGCTGGAGGTCAGGAAATCGGCCAGGCGTGCGACCTCAATGTGGCTGCGGATACGGCCATCTTCGGTCAGGCCGGAACGAGAGCTGGTTCCTCACCCGATGGTGGTTCCACAGACTTTTTACCCTGGAACTTGAGCATGGAACAGGCAATGTGGAACTGCATCTCTAACATTCCCTGGAGCTCTTATAAAATGGAAAGACTGGGTTTGATCACGAAGGCCCTTCCGATCAAAAAAGATAAAGATGGAAACTGGGTGAGAGATCCTCGTGTCATCACCGATAAGTATGTAGAAAATGGCGAAATCGTCTACGGGGAAATGAAGACTGGTGATGAAGCGAAAAAGGCCATGGATTACTTGAAAACTCTGAAGACGGATTGGACATTATTAGATAACTACGTTAACAGTATGATATGGACCCTTGCGAATACCTTTCCTCTTTGTCTCATGAAGTCGGTAGAGACTGTCCGGATAAAGAAGAAATTCTTCTGGGATACGACGAAGGTCCATGCTACCTACTGGCTGGGTGCTAATATGAACGGGGATGCCTGGCTCGGGTTTAATGCCTTTAATACACAGAAATTGACAGGGTCAAGCGTCATCGACCATATTGAGTTACGGCGACAGATTGCCAAAGGTCACATCTATAACGAAGAACTGGCGGAGATGGTATTGCCTAAACCGAAGAAATAACTGAAGGAATCGGGTAAGACATTTCCGCAGTTGATATGAAAAATGAGATACCCTTTGGGCTATAAAATTCTATCCTCCCAAAGGGTATCTTTTTCAGATCTTGCAACTTACCACTCGCGACTCACGGAAAGATTCACGAGAAAAGGAGGTGAATCCAATGGCATTTAAACATATTCAGACCGAATTGAAGGAAGGCGTAGCATATCTGACCCTGAATCGGGCTCCGCTTAACTGGCTGAACATCGAAATGATGGATGAATTCAATACCTATCTCGAGAGCTTAATGAAAGAAAAGACCTTGAAGCTTCTTGTGATTCAGGCGACGGGCAAGGCCTTCTCTGTAGGTGTGGAGGTGGCAGACCACCTGGGTGATCTGGCGCCTAAAATGATCGGAACATTTCACAAAATGTTCAGGCTCATGGATGCCTTGAAGGTGCCGTCCATTGCTGTAGTCAATGGAGCTGCCCTCGGAGGAGGCTGTGAATTGGCGCTCTATTGCGATATGGTTCTTGCAACAGAGAGGGCGAAATTCGGACAGCCGGAAATTCAGGTGGGAGTGCTTCCACCGATTGCTGCTTTGATCCTTCCAAGAATCATCGGCAGAAAGAAGGCAATGGAGTTAATCCTTGCCGGGGATACGATCAGTGCCCAGGAGGCCTTAGGCCTTGGATTGATCAACAAGGTTGTGCCTGAAGCCTCCCTGACCCAGGAGGCGGAGGCATTCATTGGGAAGTTCACAAAACTGAGTGGAATGATGTTGAAATTGACAAAGGAAGCCGCTCAGGCTGGTCTCAATGATGATTTGGATGAAGGGCTCCGGGCGATCGAAAAGATTTATCTCGACAAAGTCATGAAGACTCACGATGCCATCGAAGGCCTTAAGGCCTTCCTTGAAAAACGCAAACCCACATGGACAGGCGACTGATAAGGTCAGGGAGATCCACTTTTAGGGGTCTCCCTGACTTCCCTAACTCTTCCAGTCTCTTCACTTAAACTCCTCGATTAGTAAATGATCCGCTTCTCAAGGTTTCGGAGGGAGACTATCCCGGTTCAATCGAACCTGAGACTGAGGGATTGCCTCAATTAGAACAGTTACATTGACGGTTTTTGTTCCGATCTGTTAAAATTCTGGGAATTCTTAAGAATTTGGATTAATTAAGCAGCGCTAAAATTCTAAAATGCGATTAAAGGATAAGAAAGCGATCGTAACAGGAGCAGGGCAGGGGATTGGCCGTGCCGTTGCTCTTAAATTGGCGCAGGAGGGTGCAGATGTTGCCATCGCAGAAGTAAATCCTCATACCGGAACCCAGACCGCGATGGAAATCGAGACAATCGGCAGAAAGACGTTATCTCTGCCTGTTGATGTGGCTGATAGGAAACAAGTGAAGAACATGGTGAACCAGGTCCTGAGAGCATGGGGCCGTATCGATATTCTCGTGAACAATGCGGGATTTGACCGTGGCGCTTCGCTTTTGAAAATTGAGGAGGAAGATTGGGATGCCGTGATCGGGGTTCACATGAAAGGGACTCTTAATTGCATCCAAGGGGTGGCTTCACACATGATTGAGAAACAGTATGGAAAGATTGTGAACATCTCATCAATCTGGGGAAAGACAGGAGCCAGCGCCGAGATCAGTTACTGTTCTGCCAAGGCCGGGATCATTGGCCTGACGAAAAGTGTGGCGAAGGAGCTTGGGCATTACCAGATCAACGTGAATGTTGTTCTTCCAGGATTGATTTTGACCCCCACCATTGCCAAGATGGCTGAGAAATATAAAAATATGATCCTTGAGAATACCCCGATGAGACGGATCGGCCAGCCGGAAGAGGTTGCCAGTGTTGTCGCTTTTTTAGCCTCCGATGAAGCCAGTTTTATGACTGGAGCCACCATCGAGGTTTCGGGTGGATGGAATATGTAGATTACTCAAAACATTAGAGCTTGAAGGAGTTTGATCATGATGGATGAGATTGAACAGCAGAGGGAGGCTTGGAAGAGGAAAGCGCAGGAGGTGGGGAAACACGTGGTAGCGCCTCGTGCCGACGACATCGATGCGAAGGGAGAATTCCCCAGGGACATCGCTGAGGTTTTTGCCAAGGAAGGCTTTTTGAGCCTCCTTATCCCGAAAGAGTATGGAGGGAGGGATGCGGATATCACCTCTTTTTGCCTGGTTGCGGAGGAAATTGCGAAGTATTGCGCTTCTTCTTCTCTTTTAGTCATTGTTCAGGCGGTTGGGACCATGCCTATTGCCCTGGGGGGAGCGGAGGAATTGAAGGAGAATTTCTTGACAAAGATTGCGAAAGAGGGGAAGCTCGTCTGTTTCTGTCTGACCGAGCCCGAAACAGGCTCTGATGCGGCTAACATCCGAACGAAAGCGATCCTGAAGGATGGTCATTATCTTTTGAATGGAACGAAGTGCTTTATTACCAATGGGGGGGTGTCTGATTATTATACGGTTTTTGCGACGACTAACCCGGGGAAGAAGATGGAAGGGATCACGGGATTTGTGGTGGAGAAGGGAACGACTGGCCTCTCGGTGGGAAAAACAGAAGATAAAATGGGAATCAGAGGATCGAATACCACAGAGGTAATCTTGAGTGATGTGGAGGTGCCGATCGGACAACGGATCGGCGATGAAGGAGTCGGTTGGTGGCTCATGATGAGGACATTGAATCGATCGAGGCCGGCCATCGCTGCCCAGGCCGTGGGATTGGCCCAGGGAGCATTGGATTACGTCCTTCAATATGGCCGGGAGAGGGAATGGGCAAAGAAAAGGGATGAGACGCTTGGGGTTCAGTTCCAGATAGCGGATATGGCCGTTGAAATCGAGGCAGCCAGAGCCCTGGTTTATAAATCGGCAAAGATGATGGATGAGAAGGTCAAGGGCATCCCAGTCCAGATGTTTTCGGCCATGGCAAAATATTTCGCCTCGGATGTGGCCATGAAGGTGACAACGAATGCGGTTCAGATTTTACAGTGGGAGGGATTGACAAGAAATCATCCCGTTGAGAGGATGATGAGGGATGCAAAAGTCATTCAGATTTTTGAGGGAACGAATCAGATTCAGAGAAGAGTCGTTGCCCATACCTTGTTGAAGGGGTAGATCAAAATCAACTCCTGGCCCAGAAATAGCGAAGGCGGAGGGTGCTGTGCTTACACCCAGCGAACAACAAAGGTATGATAGACAAATCATGATCAGAGAGATTGGACCAGAGGGGCAGGAAAGGCTTAAGCGTTCCCGCGTGGTCATTGCAGGTGCAGGAGGGCTCGGTTCTCCGATAGCGATCTACCTAACTGCTGCCGGAATAGGGATGATTCGGATGATTGATCATGACGAGGTGGCGCTGAGCAATTTAAACCGGCAGATCTTACACTCGGAAGAAGACATCGGCAGAGAAAAAGTTAAGTCTGCCAGAATGAAATTGAGAAACCTGAATAAAGAGGTGGAGATCGAAGCGATCGCTGAGACCATCACGGAGGGCAATGTTTCCCGCCTTGTTCATGGCTGTGACGTCATCGTTGATGGGATGGACAACTTACCGACTCGCTACATCTTGAACCGCTGCGCTGTTGAAAGAAATATCCCATTTTTTCATGGCGCAGTGAAT
>DATIGG010000417.1:0-14620 GCA_035454825.1 Thermodesulfobacteriota bacterium
CACGCACACGCCGGATACAGGACCAAAATGGTGACAACCCAAACGACATAGACGCCACCGAGCGAAATGCCGAAGGCTGGCGGATTGTAGAGAAAAAGAACGGACATATCGCCCACGCTGAAACCTTGCCAGAGCCCGATGTAAACAGCGATCCCATGGATAACGTACAAATGGATAACATAGTAAAAGAACGATACTCGCCCGAAAACATGATTCCCTTGTTGTTGTAACCGAAATCTCGCCGGCGGGCGGGGAGCATTGCCCATATATGTTACTCCCTCAGCAATAGACGGCGCCGTTGGCCCAAATCACGCAGCGAGCGGACAGGTTCCGCCCCTCTCCATGTTTCTGGCCAAAAGGCAGGGCACCAGCGATCTTTGCCTCCCTATCGGCGCACGCAGCGCTCATGACGCTCTTCAGTGCTTCCTCGACCGCATGTGCCCTACCCCAGTTCATCATGTTGCCGAGGCACAACGGTGCGGAGCCATCAATTTTCTTTGGCCTCGTGCCGTCGCCTCGGGCGCGAGTCTACAAACGTTCATCATCGTAGTCCTGAAATCTCAGACACGGCATCACCAGCGAGTCTTGATAACCATCTTTATATGGTTCATGCGGCCACCTTTGCCGAAATACCAGGGTGACGTCTACATCAGGAAATGTGCTTCCTAAAAGTGAATACCAATCGTTGGGGGCGTACAAGGATACCACAAGGTCCGTGCCGGACAGGGTCATCACGTTGTACTGACTGTTGTAATCTGCTGGATAGCTGCACGAAATATTATACGGGGGGTCGTCCACCCAGTCAGGGTTGGCATTGAAATCCGCAGTCAGGTAGAGCCAGGTCGTGTTATAGGGCTTCTCGGGCCAGTTCTCAGCGAATTGGAAGTTCAGAGTAACCGTCCACTTCGGGTCCCACCCCTCGGGTAAGAAGGTGAGAGTCCCATTCCAGTAGGGATGCTGGTGGATAAGACTAGCAGTGTTGCTCTGCCAAGTCACATTTCGATAGGGTGGTAGAGGGAAGGCGGCCTTCCCGTTAAGCGTATTGCCATTGAACGGGGGACGCTGCCCTGGAGATGCCTCAACAGAATTTGTAACGAGTGATAACGGGTAATTGGTGAGATTGATAACCGTGAGCGTCCAAGCCCTGATATCATCAATAGGAATGTTTACCCCGATCCCTCTCTGGGCTGCGGCTGGCGTGGTGCTTCCCACGACCGCCGCCAATATCAGCGCTACGGCCAATATGCTTCTTTGTATAGTAGACATAGCTCGTTTCTCCTTTCGTGTAGCAGACATAGCTCTTCCTCCTTTCGTCACTTCAGCCGCGCTTTCAGTTCGTCAGCTAACAAGTGCACCAACTGGCGCTCTTGCTGCGTCGGAAGCCTGCCCGTTCCCATGGTGCGAATCATTTCCCTAAGTACTCCCTGTTGCGCGGGATCGAGCTCCTCGATGATGGAGCGAAGCTCGAGGAGTCCCGTACGCCCCTGTTTTTCGAGGAGTTCCCGGATCCTGCCGGCGCCCGCCTGTAACAGGAACAGCCGGACCTTGTTCCTGGGGGTCTTGGCCCCTGACGACAGATTCGGACTGGCGCCTGCCAGAGTCGGGCCGGCAAAATCCTCCACCCGCATCACCGTGATCATGACGACAGGTTCGGATCCGAGAGGACAGACGTTTGGGTACCACGTCGGGTCGCACTGTTTCGCCTTCTGCCCGCGCAGCACATGGACGCTCACCACTAACTCTCCTTCAGCAGCGGAACAGAGCTCGGGCTTGCACGACCCTGGCGGTCCCGCATAAGCCGCGGGCCATAGGGAAACAATTGCATCGCCACTATCATCCGGTGTCATGGTCGCCGGGGTGCAGTTCGAGCCGGACGTGACACAAACACTTTTCGGATTGGGAATCACGTAGGATGCCACCCACATCTTGTTCCCATCATTTTCCTGAGAATTTTCCTTCGCGAATTCTGCAGCATCTTTCGCCAACTCCCCCCACGCCAGGAATTCGTTAACCCACGCCTTCGGGTTCTCGAGTTCAAGCGTGAGTTTAAAGGTATCAAACAACAGCTTCAGCGAGTCTTTCACGAGAGTGTATAGATAGGATGAGACCAACTTGGAAGTGGGTTTAATCCGGTACATCCACAGGCCCAGGTCGACGTCTTGATTGTCGTAGTGGCACACAAGTTGGTCGGGGTTGCTGGGGTCGGTTTCACACGCAGATATGTACCTAACCCCTTTTACGGTCCATTTGACCCAGTTATCGACCACGAATCCACCACGATCATCCCAGGAGAACACCATGGAATACGGGTGGGTGGTCGTCGGGTCATAGCCCGGATCACCCGGCTGCGGGGCGGCGGGAATAAGGCTGGGAATCCCCGCCGGAACAAACATGAAGGACTTGCTATAATTGTTCCTATCCTGCATCTCGGCTTCATCCGCAGAAATGATAGACCAAGTGACACCAGGTTTATGAACAAATTGGATATCGTAGGGGGTTAAATTCAGCAATTGTACGGTAAGGGATCTCGATACCCCGTCGAAGGTTTGCAAATCGGCATACGTTGGCGGCCCGCCATTTGCGTCGGGCTTTGGCCGTTGATACTCCTGCGCCTGGGCTCCGAGGCCCAAAAGGAGCAGGAAACACAGCGAGATAAAAGTGGTAGCTACTTTCTTCATAAAGCTCTCCTTTCCTGTTGTGATGTGTTTCATGGTTTCCTTTTCTTTTGTTTGATGAACTCCGCAGTTCGTACCTCCGCATTGACGCCTAAGTCATAGAAGGAGCACGAGATATCTGGTTCACCCCTGTCCTGATCATCCTCCAGATGTGCACGACATGCCTGGCCATTTTAGGGAGTCAATCCTTTTTCGCAGCAGGTTGCTATGGTCCGTGCCGACCGCAGGCAAGGAAAGGACATGGCACATACCGGGAAAATTCTTTTAGGTCCGTTCTTCAAAGGACATCACCCCCTTTCCTGGATTCAGCCCCCCTCGGCGCAAGCGAGCGAATCGCATCGAGAAGACACTGCTCGTCAAAAGGCTTTCTAAGATAAGCAACAGCCCCGAGTCTCATCGCCTCATCTTCCATCCGGTTGCGGTCATGGCCTGTAATAAAAATCACCGGAATTCGCCTTTGCAACTGGACCAAATGTTCCTGGAGCTTGAACCCGCTCATTCCTGGCAGACGGATATCGAGGACAAGGCAACACGGGCTCTCCCCGAAGCTTGAATTGAGAAAATCCTCCGCGGATTTGAATGTGACCACATCGTATCCGCTGGATTCGATCAGCAGCCTCAATGAGGCGCGGACGGATTCGTCGTCATCCACTACAAACACAATGGGTTTGATCTCTGCCATGATGATCCTACCTCTCTTCTGCCATTCCTTTCAGAAACAGTTTCATTTCAGCGCAGGATGAGGTCAGAAGTCTATTGTACTGTGGGGAAATGATGTTGTACTTTGGTGAAGGGTAGCGTGGCGACGAGTAAGGAGCCACACGCTTTTGTCAGGCCCGACGAGATGTGAGGAGGGCCAAGACTCTCTGCCACGCCTGCGTGGCGGAACCTATTTGCGGAGCGGTCAGACCATTGGGCCAAAGTTTTGCCTGGAGTCGAATGATCCATAGGCCCTTCGGCTTCCAAGCCCGCCGCCGAGTCGGTGAGGCGGCCGGGTACGCCGCAGATGGCATTTTCTGGATTCTGCTAAATGTTTTGGGGGTGGGTCTTCAACTTCTCGGCGAAACGGACCAGGTCTGCGAAGGATCGGGCATTCATCTTCTCCATGATCTGGGCCCGGTGGGCCTTGACTGTCCTCTCGCTCGTTCCAAGCTTGTAGGCAATCTCCTTATTTGCCATGCCGGTCACGAGGAGAGAAAAAACTTCATATTCCCGGGGTGTTAAAGCCTTAAGGCGCTGCTGAAGGTTATCTGCTTCATCTTTTTTCGATCTTTCCTCCCTTTGCCGGGTAATAGCCCTATTAATGCCATCGAGGAGATCCTGTTCTTCGAAGGGTTTTTGAAGAAAGTCAACGGCCCCTGCCTTCATGGCGCGGACACTCATCGGGACCGTGCCATGTCCGGTGATGAAGATAACAGGCAGCGGCGATTTTGCAGAGACTAATTTTTCCTGAAGGTCGAGGCCGCTTATCCCCGGCATCCTCACGTCGAGAATCAAGCATCCAAGACCTTCCTGGAGTTTAGCGTTAAGAAAGTCCCGGGCCGAGGGAAACGTTTTCACATTAAATCCGACGCCTTCCAGCATGAGTTGCGTAGATTCACGGACCGAAGGGTCATCATCAACAACAAAGATAATCGGCTTTTCCTCTTTCATCACCTGCTATCCGATGTGGACTTCCAGACGCAGCCTCGTAAACGCGGGGACACGGGGAAGGGGAGCTGTCTCTCCTGCTCCGTGTCTCCGCGTCTCCCTATCTCCGTGTCTCTATTTCTCCGTTGAGGGTACCGTAAAATAGAACGTCGCTCCCCGGTCAGGATTATTCTCGCCCCAGATCGAACCCCCATGAGCACCGATGATCCTTTCACTGATGGCGAGGCCCATCCCCATCCCTCCGGGTTTGGTGGTGTGAAAAGGCTCAAAGAGCTTCTCCCTGTGAGTTTCGTCAATTCCTGCACCAAAATCCTTGATGGATACCTTCACGCCCCCATCCACTTCGTTTTCCGTCTTGATCACGATCCTACGTAAATCCGGTTTAGCTTCATTTATCGCGTCAAGAGCGTTCAACATCAAGTTGAGGAGGACTTGCTGCAGTTGAACCCGATCACCCAGCACAGCCGGTAACCCCGGGGCAAGTTCTGTTTCAAATGAAACCCCTTCCAGAACCGAATCGCTGCGAATGAAAGCAAGGATGTCCTCAATGACATGGTTCATGTGTACCAGGCGATAACAGGGTTCCTCTTTTTTCAATAATCCTCGAACTCCGTTTATTATCTCAGCGGCCCTTTTGTCGTCCCGGACGATCCCCTCGAGAGCCTCTCTCGCCTTGGCCAGGTTGGGTTCACTTTGTGAAAGAAACCGCTGGGCAGCATTGGCGTAGTTGCGGATTGCGGCCAGGGGTTGATTGAGTTCGTGGGCCAGAGAACTGGTGAGTTCTCCCATAGTGGCCACCCGGATGACGCGGGTAAGTTCATTCCGCTGTTGTTGAACCTCGAATTCGGCTTTCTTGCGATCGGTGATGTCCTTGTTGCTTGCCCGGATGCCCAGGAACCTGCCTTGAGGATCTTTCACCGGAAGGCAGGCGTGATCAATCCAGCGGATCTCACCGCCCTTCGTATGGATGCGGAACTGGATTCGCGGTTTCGAATGACTCGGATCGTGGTGATCATGTGCATCCCAAATTTCGCTGTCTTCCGTAACAATGATTCTTTCAAAAAGCGAGGGATCGTCTGTAAATTCACGGACCGAATAGCCGGTGATTCGTTCGCAGGCAGGGGAAACATAATTAAGCTTGCCGTCCGCGGCTGACCAATATTCCCAATCGTAATTGTAATCGGCAACGGTCCGGTAGCGCAGTTCGGACGCAGCAATTTCAGCCTCTGCCCGCCTGCGTTTATAAAGGTTCGAAATAAGACCGATGATGAGCAGCGTCTCGATTGTAATGAAGAATAGGCCGCCGAGGATCTTTATTTTATGTTCTTCCCACAGGGACAGCGACTTGAATTCAACAATACTGCCGGGCGGCAAGGACTTCTCGCTGATGCCCCAGCGCTTGAGTTCCCGCCAGTCGTAGATAATAACGTAGGCCTGCTCACCACCAAAAGGGATGGATGCGGGCGATTCACCCCCCATGACCCGGAGCGCCAGGCCGGCTGCCTCCCTCCCATGCTCCCTAAGGCTCAAGAGGCGGCCGCCGACGATACCGAAGCCCAGATAGGATTCGAAGAAGCCGAACACCGGCACCTTCGACGCCCTGGCGATGAGTGAGAGTGCCTCACGCGACACGAAACTCTTGCCGGCCCCATCTCTGAGAATAGTCGAGTACAAGACAATGGTGTCCGGAGAAAGTGAGCCCACCCGTGACAGGGTGTCCTTCATTGATAGCCCCGTCAGATCGATCAAATTGATCTTTTCGGCATAGGGCTTGAGAGCCGCACGGTTTTGCTGGTCGCTCAAAATGTCGTTGGCCGCGGTGCCCGCAACCAGAGCGATGCGCTTCGTTTTAGGTCTCAACCGCAGGATAGAATCCATTAAAACGGTGACGTTGGCTCTTGCGATGGTGCCGGTTATAAAGCGGCGTGCCGGAGAGCGTTCCAGGTTCTCTGCATTGGTCCTGGTAATTGCGGCAGCGACGACAGGCACCTCTGGGAAGAGTCCTCGTCCGTTCGCCAGCAGGAAGTCCAGGGCATACGGATAGACGCTGATGATGGCGTCGATCTTCATCCCGGAGAACTTGCGGCGCAGGAAATTAGCCATGGTGCGAGCATGGGAGTGATCGCCGAACCGGGACACATCCAGATACTCGGTGTAAAGTTGCACATCGAAGGGTTTGTTCGAACGGAAACCTGCCCGGATTCCCTGCTCGGCCGCCTCCTGGCCCGGGTTGTCCCTGTCCTCGCTGTAAAGCACGAGGACCCGCTTTTGGGGTAAAGAACTGTGGGCATCAAAGGCAGGTACAAAGACCAGCACCAGTATGAACGAACAGATGATAATTTTAATACCCTGTCTCATGAGCAAGTGGCAATAATATTGGGTGTTCTGGTGTACAGAATATACGAAAAAGCGGAGTATTCTGTCAAGGAAAGGGGAAATTTAAGGTGAATATCAACTTGCCAAGATGGTTTCCCATCAATGGGGATGGAAAACAGCGGGTATGGTTAGGAAGTCACGATCGTCAAACCCCCCTTCAATAGGGCAAAAGAACCGAAGAGCAAAACCATGACATCCCCCTCCTTATGTCTGAATTGGACTTTCTTGAAAATCCTCACTTGACAGTATGATTTTCAATGATATAATGTTCAACGTGATTCCACGTCCTCGGGCATTAGAGCGCATTATTAAAACCCTCAGTATTCACCCGGTTGCAGCCCTTCTGGGTCCGCGCCAGTGCGGCAAGACTACACTTGCGAAGGTGATCGCGGAGCGCGAACCGTCCACTTATTACGATCTCGAGAACCCCGTGGACACCAGCCGATTGTCTGCGCCCATGAGGGCATTGGGAAAACTCACCGGTCTTGTCGTCATCGACGAGGTTCAACGACGGCCCGACCTTTTCGAACTGCTCCGGGTGCTGGCGGATAGGCCCAACAATCCTGCCAGATTCCTTCTTCTTGGCTCTGCCTCTCCGCATTTGGCCAAAGGTGTATCGGAATCCCTTGCTGGTCGCGTCGGGTTTATCGATCTCTCCGGATTTGACCTTGGAGAGGTGGGTGAGGAACATAGTGCGCGCTGCTGGTTGCGCGGTGGGTTTCCAAGGTCCTTTCTGGCCGACGATGATTCGACCAGCATTGCCTGGCGCGATGACTTTATCCGAACATTTCTCGAAAGGGATATTCCGCAACTCGGTATTTCTATTCCCGCAGAAACCCTGAGACGTTTCTGGACCATGATCGCCCATTACCATGGTCAGGTCTGGAATGCAGCGCATCTTGCCAGGTCGCTTGGCGCCTCCGAAAACACGGCTCGCCGGTATTTGGATATTCTAACCGGTGCATACATGATCAGAATCCTTCCGCCCTGGTTCGGGAATATCCGTAAACGGCAGGTCAAGGCTCCCAAGATCTATGTTCGCGACAGCGGCATTTTGCATGCCCTGCTCCAATTGCGTACCCTGGCAGACTTGCAGTCGCATCCGAGCCTCGGCGCATCGTGGGAGGGCTTTGCTTTGGAGCAGGTCATCGGAGGACTTGAAAGCCGGGATACCTACTTTTGGGCAACCCATGCCGGAGCTGAGCTGGATCTCTTGGTGCGGATCGCAGGCAAGCACTATGGATTTGAGTTCAAATATGCGGACGCACCCCGCGGAACCCGCTCCATGTATGTTGCCATTCAGGACCTGTCTCTGGCGCACCTGTGGGTTATCTATCCGGGCGATCAGGAATACCTCCTTGACGACAAGATCTCAGTCATCCCCATCGGCTCCGTCCCACACCTTGCAAATACCTTACGCTTAATGCCTATGCAGTAAAGGACGAGTGCCGATTGTCGAAGGTCGAGGGCGGCATGGGTGATCTGCCATGCGGTCTCGTCACGCGCGACCCGCAACAGACCGCACCGAACCTCATTCCTGCTAACGTCTGCCTGTAAATATCTTGTATGATTGCCTATAAGTTTTTCCTGCTTGATGCGATGAAGACCCGCTTCGATCATGTTGGTGTATTACCAGAGAGGAGAATGGATCCAGAAAGAATTACTGATGAATCTATTGTCAACTGGGGAAAAAAATATTTTGGTACGGATGCGAAGTGTCCATGGCTTCAGGTTTTCTGCTTCGACTGCACTTGGAGAGATACGAGCCGCGCGATCAGGATCGCAGGAAAAAGTTGCCCCATCACTCCCTCAAAGATCACTAACATCCGCGCGGTCGGATGAACTGCCGCAATGTCTCCATAACCGATCGTTGTCAGGGTAACAAAACTGAAATAGAAAAGCTGCGATTGGAGAGACTCTCTGCCGCCTGGGGCGGAGGGTTCCTGAATACTGAAGGCCCCGGGTCTCCATAGTGCGATCAGATAGTAGGCCAGAAACCATATCATTCCAATAAGCAGATAGGCGGCTACAGCTCCCATGATCCGATGTGAAGTCGTAGGCCCCTCGCGAAGAGCCTGGTGCAAAATAAGAGAAGTGAGGAGCACAAGGAAGAACAGACCAAAACAGTTGACGACGAAGGTGAGAGTCTGGAATGGAAGCAAATACCTTGCCCACAGCAAAATGAAGACGAGAAGGCCCCCCGAGAAAACGAGCGTCCTGAAAATGCGGTTTCTGGACACCGTGATCGCGCCTGTAATGAGAATGAGCGAAAAAAGGATACTGGGCACAGGCCTGAAAGAACCAATCAATCCAAGTGGATAAAGAAAAAAGATATAGATCAGGAGAATGATCAGCAGCATGGTGAGCGCAATATCTGTGGCCCACAGCCGTTCCAGATAGGCTAAGATGCGTCTCATTTCATACGTCCTCCTCTCATTCCGATTAATACAACTCGAAATAATGACTATCTGTAATCAAGAAAAGTCTTAGGACTCTAAGATTTCTGAGGGGAAATTATCATGCCGGGTCCTTGTATGAAAATCAAATTGTAACCGTTAGAGAAGAATGGAAAACAGACGATGGCAGATACTCACACTCTCGGACTATTCCTTTTCATTAAATCTGACCACCCCTAATGGGGGGACAAAATGTGAACCGCCAGAAAGCCAATAGGTGAGTTGGCTAAGGAGCACACCTATTATCTTTTAACGTGGAAAACAAATTGCCAAGATAGTCCCAACAAACATACCTGAGAAGCCTTGTGGCTGATCAGTCAACAATAATGGTCGCTGTCCTTATTTGATCTGTTGAGCTTGCCGAAGGAAGCGGCGCTTCTTTCCCCACATTCAAAGGTGGAGCTTAGCCTCCGAATGGGTCAATTTTTTGAACCGGTACCTATCTTACGAAATTTCAGACCCAGAAGTAACTGGAAGATGCCGAGGATGATGGCAAAGATGCCGATCAACCACGCCACGGCCAGAACACCTGCCCCAGGGCGAAGGATCAGGATCAATCCAACCAAAATTGAAATCAATCCGCTTAAACCCAGCATCCACTCCCCTTTCACTTCCCTTCGGATTCGAAAGGCTGTGATGATTTTGAAGAGACCTGCCAGGATCGCCCATCCCGCTATATAGTAAACAAGCATTACAGCAGCTACTCGAGGCCAAAGCATGCTGCCTATACTCGACCCTAATAGCACAATGACACATACAAGTAGGCCTACAAGACCTTCGAGCAGGAGAGTCCATCCACCTTTCTCTTCCCCCTTTTTGAAGGAAGTCACGATCGTCAAACCCCCTTCAAATAGGGCAAAAAGGCCGAAGAGTAAAACCATGACACCGAGTGTTAGAGTTGGCCATAAGACAGCAGCCAAACCAAACGCAATCGCAATGACTCCTCGCAAAGTAAATGTCCACCAGTATTTCGAAATCGCTCTAATCATGGATGTCCCTCCTTCAGCCGTTGTTCTTCTTGATTCATGGTCGTTCCTCCGGTTATCCCCAATATGTGTTTTTATAGTTGCGCCATGCGCTATATGCTTCACTCTTAACGGGCCGGGATCGTCACAACCGGAGCCCCTTCTTTTACACCTGTATCGACCAGATTCAAGATAAACATAAGAAATGTAAAAAGCCCTTTCGACCCCAGGTCCCTGTCGTCGATCCAGAACCAGTGATTGCGATAGGGAACGGCAACAAAGGCATCTTCAGGCTTCTGAGAAGAGCTCCGGATCCGCATAATAGGTGGGACCGGACTGCCACTTGCTGTCTTTTCCGCAAGGCTCTGGATCACACGCTTCTCTGCAACATGGGTTTCAGGCACCTCGATGCACGAGGCCAAATTGAGGATCACCTGCAAGACCGACCGAGTCAGAATGGCTATTTCTTTGTCATCTGATGCAATCGAACCATAAACCACCCTGAATGCCCTCGCCTTTGGATCGAGACCGAGCATCTTTCGGACTTCCATAATATCGGCCTCAGTCTTCTCGTCAGCCTTGTCGCTGAAAATGGCAGCAAGGGCTTCCCGCTCGGTGCTCTTCTGGACCCGAATTTCGTAAGCTCCGGAGTCCTGGATTCTTGTCATCTTCTCAATGAAAAGATAAAACTCAGGATCCGCAGGACGAATCCTTCCTGTCCCGCCGTAACTATTTCGAATGCCATTGATGGACTGGACCAGGACCCGGAAAACAGGATTCACACTGTAACCGGCCTGCATGAAGAAGAAAATTGACGAGGGAGGGATGGGAGTCAACATGCTTTTTGAAAACTTCTCGCCCGTTGAGGGATTATAGGTGATCGTTGGGCGGTCGGCATAAAACCCGGCTGCCCCAATACTTGCTCCCGATTCATAAGAAGGATGAAATTTCCAGTTGGCTCCCAAACTGGCGGATCCCGAAAACTCGTATGAATTGATCACAGAGGCAACATCGAGAAAAACAGGGGTATCGCCATAACGCAGTTTCACCATGTTGAGGAGCATCTGGCTCTTCCAGGATTCCGAGATAGCGGTGGTGTAATCAAACCGGTCCCGAGTGATGGTCCTCGGTCCCATAATTGCGCAACCGCTTAATAACACCATCATCACTCCGAGAAAGATAAAAGTAATGTTTTTGCCTTCCCCCATGGTTTTTCTCCTTTATCTGCAAATTCTCTATATGGGTTTTCCTAGTTCCTTTTCCTAAGCCGGCGTAGCCGGAACCAGACAGAAAACGTCAAAATCTACCCAGCCTTGGATTTTCAATATCGTTCCCAGAACCTGATGCTCGGGAAGCTCTCAGCACCGGCCAGCCGGCGGTGTCTGGGTCCATGCGCTTCCCGAGGTCGTCCATCGGCAATACTTTGTAGCGTTTTTGCTCTTCAAGAAGTTAACAACTATAGCAGATAACTGCCAAAGCAAATGATCTGTGTTTAATGCTCAATGAAACTTCTTAGTCTTCTACTCCTGCTGAAATGTTTCAAACTTCTTAATGCCTTAGCCTCAATTTGCCTTATTCTTTCCCTGCTGACATCAAACTCCTGTCCCGCTTCTTCTAAGGTATACTCCCGGTCTAACCCAATTCCGAAGCGCATCCTCAGGATCTTTTCCTCCCTTTTACTTAGCGTCGAGAGAACTTTTCGAGTCCACCTGGCCAAATGGGAGCTAATCGCTGCTTCGTGGGGAGAAACCGCTCCTTTATCTTCGATAAAATCCGCCAAACAGCTCTCTCCTTCTTCCCCCATGGGCGTCTCAAGAGAAATGGGTCTTTCTGTAATTTTCATAACATTGCGTACCTTCTCCAGGGTTACCCTCATACTCTTGGCGATTTCCTCCAGGGTTGGCTCTCTCCCCATCTCCTTAACCAGTCGCCGAGAGGTTAAGCTCAATTTGTTAATGAAATCGGTTACGTAGATTGGGAGATCAATGATCCTCGACTGTTCAGCGATAGCCCTTGTCATCCCCTGCCGGATCCACCATGTCGCGTAAGTGGCAAACTTATAACCTTTTCTATAGTCGAACTTATCGATCGCCCTGATCAAGCCGATGTTGCCCTCCTGAATCAAATCAAGTAATGGGAGTCCTCGATTCTGATGTTTCAGGGCGATCGAGACAACCAGCCTTAAGTTGGCCCTCACAAATTCATTCTTTGCTTCTCCAACTTTAGTCTCTCCTATCTCTATCATCCTTAGAGCTTCTTTGATCTGGTTCAGAGATAGGGCACCTTCCATCTTCAAAGACCTCTTCCTTTTGGATAGGGAGAGCCGTGATTTTCTGTCATGTCTTTTTCGCTCTATTTCTTTTTCAATCTGAAGGTTCCATTCCCTCAGCTTCTGCACAATCCTTTTGACATGATTCTTCTTCAGGTCAAGCTGGTTCAATGCAGCGAATATCTCAGCCTGTTGATATGAAATTTCCTCCTCAATTTTCCTTTTCAGGACTCTTTTCCCCTCGTGCTTCACTTTCCTTTGAAGGAATTGGACCCTGTTACTCCCTTTACGAATTTTGTCGATTAAGTCGAGAATTTTCCTTTTCTGGTTTTCTTTCTCTTTGGCAGTCATCTCTTCGTCGTCAACCTGATTGGTTAAATTTGAGAGCTTTATCCTTCCTCCGTTGAGCTCCTTTCCGAGGTTGATAACCTCCCTGACAGTCATAGGGCAGCCAAGCAAACCTTTTAGGATCTCCTGCTTTCCAGCTTCGATCCTCCTCGCCATCCCTATTTCCCCTTCCCGGGTCAGTAATGCATATGATCCGATCTCCTTCAAATAAACGGCCACTGGATCTGGCCTCTTTGGGAAGACCTTTTCTTCGTATTCGATAACCGCTTGTTCCTCCTCTTGGAGAAGATTCTCGCTTTCCACCTTTGATCCCTGAAGTCCGTTGACCATATCGATGTCCAGTTCTGGATCGCTCACCCCGTCCTATGGAAACGGTTAGGACTTTTTTCAGATCAGTTATACTGTTTGAGATAAGGAAGCCAGTGCTTCAGGACTTCACGTAGTGTTTCATCGCTCTTCCATTTCCTGATCATCGAATTGACCAGTACCAGGAGTTCCTTGTCGCCTCTGTTGACGGCCCAGGCCAGGGATTCCTCGTTGAAGGGTTCCCGAAAATCTTTCAGGTCAGCCTCGTTCTCTCAAACAAGCCAGGCAATCGCAGGACCATCGTGGACGAAGAGATCGATTCTTCGATTCTTAATGGGATAAACCGAATCACTGGCCTTTGTCAGAGCAATGATCGATTGGGTCCGGGTAAAATTCGTCCTGACAAACACTTCCCCTGTCGTCCCCTTGACCACACCGACATTCGTAAAACTCTGCTTCATACTCTCCAGGGTCGGATAGCGTGGGGCATCCTCAGCCCGCATGAGGGCCATCAGGCCACTCTTCATATAGGGCTATGTAAAGTCGACACGGACCTTTCTCGCGTCCGTGATGCTCATACCTGACATGATGATGTCGATCTTTTTCTCCAATCAAGGCAGGGATCAGTTCCTCCCAGAGAAGTTCGATAAATTGGGGTGTCCTCTTGAGTTCCTTGGCAAGGAGGTTTCCAAAATCTGCCTCGGCGCCCTTGATTTCTTCTCCGGCCTTGAAGATCAAGGGAGGATAATCCGCAGTGATCCCGATGCGTAAAACACCCCCGCAGGAAGCGGGTTGGACTGCCACATAGCTTGTTAACAGGGCAACGAACAAAATCGGCGTGATCTTTGAAAGCCATTTGACCATCTGATCTCCTCCTTTCGGGTCTGAACCCAAATAGCCTTTAACATTATTCTAATTACAAGAACAATCCATTTGCAAATCGGGTTCAAAAAAAATGAGTCGATTAATGCATTTTCTCCCGATAATGCAGATTGATGTTTGTTTTCTCTTTTTTCGCCCGGTTTCCCGGAGGTGCCACAAGATTTCAACCATGCACCCGTTGGTCTGGTTCTCGACCAAGTAATACAAACACATTCGTTTATTTTACCGCACATTTTCCCTTCCCTTCAAGCGGGGAGGTCCCATCCTCACGTCACCCCCATGAGCCGCCAAGATTCTGGGTATTGACCGTGTGACTCTCTGAATATTGGAAAAGAAAGGATTGTAGATTCTTGCAACAGTCCTTGGCCTTCTGTTGAATTCTGCAACAGCTTTTTCCCAGCCAGGATCCCCCTTAATAAAATTTATTTAATTATTCTAATGATTTAAAAATAATAATTTGTTGGCTCTCTGTGGCACTTTTTTTGCTTCCTTTGTCGGGTGAAAGGGGGTGATGAGATCGTAGGGGGATGAGACTCTCACTGGAGTCTAATGCAGTTCACCAAGCTTCCTAATAATAAAGAGAAGAAAAGGAGGAAAGAAATATGAAGAAGATCATTCTTTTTTCGGCCGTTGCTTTGCTTTGTGCATCGATGGTGTTTGCAGCAGGATTCACTAAAAAGGATTTGGCAGCCC
>DATIGG010000418.1:0-3586 GCA_035454825.1 Thermodesulfobacteriota bacterium
CATCTCTATGGAAGGTCTATCCTTTCTCTTTGAAGTATCGGATCGCCCCTGGGCAGCGGACGGTGAAGGCCAAAATGATGCGCCTCAATTCGATAAAACGGCTCCTCTCATCAATGATAGATCGTAAAAGTCCAGAACCCATTGGGATAACTGGATTCCCGCTTTCACAGGAATGACGAAATGGAGGGAAATTGACTTTTTACGAAACCATCACCAATGAAGGTTGTTTTTTCTCGTATTCTATGATATTAAGCTTAAAAGTCAATATAAATGTCCGTTGTCTTGCCTCCATTTTTGGTAATGACTTATCCATGAGAATTCTTACGAAAGAGCGGATGGCTCTCCTCTCTCTGGCGATTGCCCTTTTCACGGGAGTTGTGACAGGGATCCTCGTCAATTCCGTCATCTCCGATAGGGTGATCTATGAGACACAGGAAAGGATAAGGGATGCCCTGAATGCGGCCAGGTGGGTGTATACTTCTAAAATAAACGATATTGATCGGATGATCCGACTCACCTCGCTAAGGTATGTTGTCAGAAACGCCATCAAAGAAAGAAATCCCTCTTTGATCAAGAACGACATGTTGAGCCTGATGGCCGAAGAGAAACTCGATTTCTTGGCACTGGTCGATCGAAATGGAATGGTCCTCTTCAGGTATCACAACCCAGGATCATTTGGGGACAGTATCCTTAAAGATCCTTTTTTTAAGCACGCTCTTGGGGAAAAAGGAGTCTCCGGAACCCAGGTACTCCCCGGAGAAGCCATGCTGAAAGAGGGAGACGATTTAGCGAAAAAAGCTATTCTCCAGGTGGTGCCCACCCCTAAGGAGAAGCCCGCCGAAAAACTGGTGGAGACGTCTGGAATGGTACTCAAATCAGCCTACCCTATTGCGGATGTGGATGGCAGGATCCTGGGCGTTCTAATGGGGGGAGTTCTCCTCAATCGAAACTATGAAATTGTCGACAGGATTAAACACATCGTCTTTAAGGATGCGAAATATAAAGGCAAAGAAATTGGTACTGCCACCATCTTCCTGGGTGACCTGAGGATATCCACTAATGTCCTCGACCGAGAAGGAAACAGGGCCATTGGGACAAGGGTCATGAAAGAAGTCGAGGAACAGGTCCTTGAAAAAGGACTCTCCTGGATACAAAGAGCCTATGTGGTCGATGACTGGTACCTCACGGCCTATGAACCCATCAGGGATATTCAGGACAATATCGTAGGGATACTTTATGTCGGGATAATGGAAAGAAAATATGTAATCTTGAAGGAAAGGCTCATCTTTCTTTTCATGCTCGCAATGTTAGCCGCTGTTGCGGTCTCCGCATTCCTCTCTTTAAGCCTTCTTAAGAAGACGAAATAATACTCTTTCATGAAGCCCCTTCGCTCGTGGATCCCCTCATTTGAGGATCGCTTCGCCTGGCGCTTAAATATTCAAAGGCCTCAAGGAAACGAAGTTTCTGGTCTTTTCTCGCCTCAAGGCCAAAGACCGATCCTTGAATCGGGTGGAACAGACGTTCCTTCATCTCACCTTTCGATCTTTTCAATCAGTTGATTGAAAAGAGAGATCGCCTCCGGGCTTTTCCAGTTCCTCGGCCCTAAAGCCTTCCCGATGATCCTCCCCTTCTTATCAATGAGGAAGGTCATTGGAATCCCTTCTACTCGGTACAGGTCGAGCATCGCATTCTTCGAATCAACGAGGACATGAAAAGTATAGCCGTGTTTTGCAAGAAATTTCTCCACCGGAATTGTCCCTTCCAGATCAACCGCGACGGTCAGGACTACGAATTCCTTCCCTTTGAACTGCTGGTGGAGTGCCTCGATGGAAGGCAGCTCCTCTTTGCAGGGACCGCACCATGTCGCCCAAAAGGTAAGAAAGATGACTTTACCTTTGAAGTTTCTTAATTCGAATTTCCTGCCGCTTAATCCTTCCAGGCTGAATTCAGGGGCCATTTTCTTATCCCTCATCAACTGGATCTTTAACTTCAAAAAAAGATCATCCTGCCCGTGCCCTGAACAGATAGGGAATAAGAGGATTAAGAAAAACCAGAAGCACACTGAGAATCTCTTACGAGCCATGCTGCTGATGACGCTTCCTTTGGATCTTCGCTTTTTTCCACTCAGAGACAAACAAGTCCTTTATTGCTTTTTCAGGGCATCTGGATCGATCTCAAGGATCGCCCTTAGCTCGCCCACAAAACTTTCGGGAGAAAAGCCCACATGAACAGTCGCTACCACCCACTTCCCCTGTCTGTCTCTCCGTGTAATAACAATGAAAGGAACGGTGGGTTCCTTGACCGCTTTGTAAGCTTTGAATTCTGTGTCGGGGATAATTGGGTAGAGGACGGCGTGTTGTTCCTTGAAGGTGGCCACTTCCACAGGCGTATCGCCTGCACCGATTCCAATGATCTTGATCCTCTTCGACAGATTCTGCTCTTGTTCTATCGTCTCGAAGATTTCATTCAAGGAGGAAACCGATTTGATGCAATAGACACAATTCGTATTCAGGAACTGGATGACGAGTACGTCTGCTTGGATGTTCGCCAGGGAGAGGACCGCCTTCTCACCAACTCCAAGGTACCTCTTTTCTTCAGCCTTGAAGCGATTGGGAAAGGTCAGGTGAGGGAACAGGGTTCCCGACCTGAGATCCGTATGGTCCTTGAGAGGAACAGAGATGACATCCCCAGCCATCAAGAAGAAGAGAAAAAGAATGAGCCCACTGCTGATCAGGACTTGGTTTCTCTTTTTTGATTCCATGGGTTTCGCGTCCCGTGATATTTCCCGGGTTTGATGGCTCACCTGACCTTTGAAATTGGTCATTCGATCTTGAATCCTGCCCTCTCTTTTCAATCCTTCTTTACCATCAATAGCCCAATCTGTCAACCACCAGCGAGGCCTTTCCTCCTTTTTATGCAAGGCATCCTACAACGGCAGAGGCCGCAGATGAAAGGCCAGAGAAGTATGGAACGTTACGGCCCCGACTATTCATCTTCCTTTGATCGGATGAACCGGACGGTTGATTTTTCGATAAGCGATGAGCATCTATGGATTAAGATTGTGGTGAAAGGAGGCTCCATGATGGAACAAATTCTCAAATGCAGGGATATGGGGTTGGTTTGTAACTCTGTCATCTGTGGTCAAACAAAAAAGGAAGTCCTGAAAAAGGCCAGGGCGCACGCAGAGTTTATGCACTACATCAAGGGGAATCCGAAAGGACTTTATGAAAAAGCGTGGCCTGCTATTCATGAAGGGAACTGCGAAGGAGAGACTCAATTGACAACTGAGTAACCGAAGATCAGGAAGATGGAAGAATGTCTTGGGAGAGCTTGATTGCTCCATAAATGAGTTCGTTTACGGGGACATCAACCTTTTTGTTTTTAGCCAGGCGAACCAGGCTTCCGTTAAGCGTCTCAATTTCCGTTTTCCGTCGATTTTCGATATCGACCAGCAAGGACGATTTGGAATCAGGTGGAAAATTGCCTGAGGTGGTAAGGATATTTTCAAAGGCTTTGTCTTCCATGCGAATGTTCATCGATTGGGCAACCTGGATAGCTTCTTTCAAGCATCGCTCATAAAGGGCTT